>JAQXSY010000025.1 GCA_029219205.1 Bacillota bacterium
GCTTGCACATGGCGCAGCTGGTCATTCCGGAAAGAAGTTTTCCGGTTTTTGCGTCTATTGATGCCATATATAGAGTGGAGCCGATCATCTGGTCTCTTGAAGCGGCGATTATCGCATTTGCCTCCGCATGAAGAGCGCGGCACATTTCGTACCGTTCGCCGCGCGGAATGTTGAGTTTGTCCCTTAAGCAAAATTTCAGATCCGAGCAGTTTTTGCGTCCGCGCGGAGCGCCGTTATATCCTGTTGCAACAATTGTGTCGTTCTTTACAATGATTGCGCCGTATCTTTTCCTGAGACAAGTGCTTCTCTCGGATACTGTCTGTGCAATATCGAGATAGTAGTTGATCTTATTTACTCTATCCATGACTGATAAATCCATTCTTTTGTGCGATTTCGGGCTTTGTTGCTTTGCTTACAGAGTTTTAACATACTCTTTAAGATATTCGCGGAATTGTTCGCCTATTTCCTCATGAACGACTGCACGCTCAACATTCGCCATCATTAATCCGAGCTTAGAGCCAAGGTCATAACGTTTGCCTTCAAAGTCAACGCCGGTCATTCCGACGGTCTCGGACAGCGTTTTCATTGCGTCTGTGAGCTGAAGTTCGTTTCCTGCTCCGAGAGGGGTGTTCTCAAGAATATCGTATATATCTGGCGTGAGAAGAACTCGTCCGAGAATCGAGAAATTCGTATAAACCTGTTCGGGCTTCGGCTTTTCGATCATTGTGTCTATTCGATAGATATTGCCTTCGAGAAGTTTTGCGTCCATTGAGCTGTATTTCAGAATCTGTTCGGGTGTAACTTCCTTGATGCCGGCGACGGCTTTCCCGTATTTTTCATATGCGTCGATAAGCTGCTTTGAAACCGGCGTTTCTGAGAAAATTATATCGTCGCCGTAAAGCACGCAAAAAGGCTCGTTGCCCGTGAATGCACGCGCGCGGAGTATTGCGTGTCCGAGTCCCTTCGTTTCTTTCTGACGGAGAAACGTTACATTGACTTTATCGCAAATTTCGCGCAGACCCGGAATCCAGGATTCTTTGCCTGACGAAATCAGTTTTGCTTCATATTCGGGAGAATAGTCAAAGTAATCCTCCATGGCTCCCTTGTTGCGTCCGGTAATGATAAGAACGTCGGTTATACCGCTGTTTGCTGCTTCTTCAACAAGGTATGCGATTGCAGGCTTGTCAACTATCGGAAGAACTTCCTTCGGAACCGCACGTGAAATTGGGAGCATACGAGTTCCGAGACCTGCTGCCGGGATTACTGCTTTTGTGATTTTCATGATCTGATATTTCCTTTCAGAAATTGTTTATATAAATTTTTAATTGAAAGACATTAAGGATTAAAAGGATAAATTCCTTTGCTCTTCATTTTGTTTAAGAGCATCATAAGCGGGATTCCGGCTCCGTAGCAGACTACGAATTGACCGGCTCCTATCGTAAGCATATTGTATATGTATGCGCTGAATGCGCCTGCGCTTGCTCCGGCTGCCGAAAAAGTTACGACTGCTGAAATTACGACCGCGTTTATTAACACCGGGGGCAGCGGGGCAAGCAGTTTTTTGTATCCTATTTTTCCTGTTAACAGCGCTGAGGCAAGCGTGGCAAGGCTTCCGAACACTATGTCTAAAATTAAGATGTTCGGAGATACAAGGTTTGCGACAATACAGCCGACAAATAATCCCGCCGCGGCTTCCGGAAAGAACACCGGCAGCACGCAAAGCGCTTCCGAGATACGGAACTGAACCTGACCGAACGATATCGGGGCTGCGGCGATTGTGAGCGCTGCATAAAGAGCGGCAATAATAGATGCGCGCGTAATTTTTATGATTGCGTTTTTTTGACTGCTTTTCATTATGAAACTCCTGCGATCAGTTTGTCAAGATTTATTTTTATTGTACGCGTATTTAACGCCATGTCGAAAATATCCGCATATATCACGCCTTTGGGCTTGTCTTTCAGTTTAAAACGGAAGAATGGGAAGAGACGCCCTCGGGCGCGCATGCCAAAATGAAATTTCCGTCGTAAAAATCCGTTCCGCTCTCGTAAACGGCAACAGCCTGGAGCATAAAGTCGTCGCGGGCTTCTATGATAAGAAAATACTCACCGTCTGTCACATCGAGCCGTGCTTTTTCAAAAATCGGTTTTACAGTGTCGATCTGAATCGGTATGGAAAGCTCTGCAAAACTGTTTTGGTCCGCGGTTTTTGCAGAAATTTTCAGCATATACTTACCGTCCGGACAAATGTAATCCGTATTGTCGTACAGCGAACCGTCCCATATTTTGCGATAACAATCGTAGAGACCGGTATTTTTAAACAATCCGTACGGAAGATCGGGATAATACACTTCGTCGCCGTATTCGTCGGTTATAACCGCTTTCAGGTCGAAAACGTCGCGAAGTACGTATAGATTCAGCATCAGGCTGTCTAAATCGCCGTCATTTCCGGGAGAAAAAACTATGTATTCCTTTTTGAAGGCGCTGTTTTCGGAAAAAATATTCCGTCCGAGGGTTTGTGTCAAACCGAAGCTTGATGCGGTTGAATCAAGGTGAGAGGCTGAAACTGCGGGATCGGCTTCATCGTAAACCGAGCAATCGAAAACGGATGAGGAATAACTGCTTCCGGCAAACGCACAAAACGAAGCCGATACAATTCTGTCATTTGTGTCCAGCCGATTAAGATTTACGTATCCGTCGATGAAATAGCCGTTTTTGAAGGTGAAGGAGCGGGCAAAAGCTTCGGTTTCGGAAATCGTTACTTTGATATTAAGCTTTAGGGACGCGTAACTTTCGACCGCAAAATCGATTGTCGAAAAATCCTTTGAAAAGCGGTTTATATTGGTTTGGTTTCCGCCGACGTTAATTTTTGCGCCTGTTAAAGCCGCGGGTTCTCCGTTTGTGTAATACTTATTATCGGAACGCTTTTCATATTTGTCACACTGAGCCGAAGCAGACATGGAAAAAGCCCTTTCCTTGCCTGTAAGGTTGACGACCGTTACGGACAAATTAAGCGAAGGCGACGTTCGCGAAATTTCAGTAATCTCTCTTTTGACGGAAATAATTACGCCGCATCCGGCGGCAGCCTCGGCAGATACAATTCCTGCGCCCTGCACGCGCGGAGATAACGGAACTCCGTTTTCATTTTCAACCGGGCGCGCGGAGGCCAAAAGAACACCGCAGATATCCGTCGGCAGGGTATCAGGGTATTTTGCTCTTGCTTTTGAAAGCAGCGCCGCATAATGTCCGCATAATGTTGCGGCGCAAAGGGTGGCTCCCGATGCCGATGCGCAGAGACCGTTTTCTGCCGGAACGGGCAGTCCGACTCCGTACGAAGCAATTTCGGGTTTTGCCGCACTTTTGTACGACGGCCCGCGTGAGCTGGTGTCGGTTATTATGGGACTGCCTGATTTTACTCGGGTGAAAAATCCGGAGTTTACGGTTATGATTTTTTCTTTCAAACCGATAAGCATTTCCCCGTCGTCCTCTGAAATTCGGATTGCGGGAAGCGGCGCATTTTCCGGACAGATATACGATTCTGCGCCGAACAGGATTACTCCGCGCGCGCCTGCTTTATGCGCGGAGTCTAGTATTTTTTCAATATTCTCGGATTCACTCCTTATAAGCGCAAGCATGCCTTTAAGTGGTTCGCCCGACGTTTTTAAAGAGTATATATCGGATGCGTCGGCGTATTTGAGAGAACGGTTATTAAATATTGAAGAGAACAAATTTTCGACGGCTGCCGAGCGGTCTGCGGTTATGTCGGTATAAACCACATTTTGACCTGAAGCCTGAAAGTATTCAAAATATTTTCCGCCGTCGTACGCTGAGGCGACCGAAATAACCGAAGAGAAGGAGGCGGGAGCGCGTATTGTTCCGTAATCCTGATATGACGCAGGGATTGCGCCGTCCTCGTTTGCGAAAGCGCCTGCGGAACCGTTTGTTCCGGCGGAACATACAACCGCGATGCCGTTTTCAGCCAACGCGCGTGTAAAACGCTCGAGAGTACTGCCGGGCGCGTTTACCGCCGATATAAAGGCGTCAAGGCATACAATATCCGCTCCCTGTATATATGCATCTTCAAGTGCGGCGCAGATAACGGATTCATCGGTATATTCCGACATGTCCGGATAAATCTTCATAAGCATAAGCGAGGCTCCGGGCGCTTTCCCGGCATAATTTGCCGAGCAGCCGGAAACAAGCGCCGCAAGGGCGGTTCCGGATGAATTGGCGGCGGACGGAACCACGTCCGGATCGTTTTCGGCAAAGTCATAGGCGTACAGTATCTTGCCTTCGCCCGAAAAAACGGGATCGGAAGTATTAAACCCGTCTCCCAGAACCGCAACTGTCACGCCGCTTCCGTCGCTGCCGTTATTTGTGTCATCGGAAGTGACGTTTCCGAGAATATCAGCGGAAAAATCGCCTCTTTTGTATATATCGGTGCGCCGCAGTGATTTTACGCCGGGAAAAGCCGATATTATACCGATGGCGTAAGCGTCGGCTTTGGCCGAAAAGCCGTTGAAGGCCTGTCTGTATACAAAACCTGCTTTTAAATATCCTTTGTCACCGAGAACATCGGCAATCAACTTCGGATCGGCGCTTTCATCTACCTCGACGATAACGCTGACCGGATCTTTTTTTTCACCTGCTTCGGCAAACACGCAAAGAACGCTTGCCGCCACAGCCGCAGAAAGAATTAACGCTGCAATTTTTTTGAATAAATTCATTTTGTTCAACGTGACCTTTCGGCTTTATCGAGTCTGAGAATAACCACTTTTTTGTTTGCCGCAAAGTCGGTTACCTCGGCATATACGAATTTCCCGGAAAAACCGTCCGGAATATCGCAGCTGAAAACTACGTCTCCGGAGGCGGTTTCGGAGTTGTAAGAGACTTTTCCTAAATCCCCGGCGCCCGGAGCGTACACTCTGACTGACGAAATAAGGTGTCCGTCGTGCGCGCTCAGTGTAATTTTTCTGTTGACGTATGAGACAACAGCTTCCGGCGCTTCGGTATCGACGGTTATGCAAAAGCTGAATGTCTGTGTCGGGGCGCCCGGAAAAGCGGGCGTCAGGCGGACATTGACATAATATTGTCCGTCGTCGTACTTGAAGCGGGAATTGATTCCGTCGCTTCCGTCCCAAACGTAAGACGCAACCGACGGAACGAGAACGCCGTCTTCTGCGTACGCTTTTTTGACGTTGTAATATTTTTTTCCCTGATATACGGTATTTCCTTCGGAATCGGATATATCGATGCTTAACGAACGGACACTTCTTGTCAGGTTCAAATTAATGCCAATCGAGTCGAAACGCCCGTCTTTTCCGGGAGAAAACGCAGCGTTATCGCCCGAACCGAACAAAACAACGCCGTTTTCGCTCGTATCGTCATAGGCGGTAAGACCGCATTCGTAAAAGCTTGTGTCGATTGCATCAAGTTCTCCCCAGCTGCCGTAAAACCCCATGTACGGGATTGATGCGGTCTGCATACCGTCTGAGGTTTCCGCAATAACGAAGCCTTCGGTAAAAAATCCGTTTTTGAAAATCTCAAGTTTTTTTTCGATTTCACCGGAATCTAAAATCACACAAATTCTGACTGTCTTTGCCTCGCCCGGGAATATACGGACGTACGAGCCTTTTTTAAAATCTTCGGAATTAATGTTTATATTTTTTTCAATTCCGGCGGCATAGACTTTTGCTCCGGTGAACGCTTCGGGATGCTCTGCGACAAAGTAATCGCAAGCAGAGTCGGAGAAAAACGCACCGTCGCTCTGAATGCTGGCAGACAAACGCACGCCGAGCTGTCTTGTCCCGATGTTTTCAATTACGATGTCAAACTCAAGCCTGCCGCTTGTTCCGTCGCTGAGTTCGATTTTTGCGGCTTTGTCTCCGTTTTCCGAAGCCGCATACATAATCAGTTCTGAGTTTAAAGCGGAATTTACGTTAACAAGTCCGGCGCCCTGCGCCCTCGGCGAAACCGGAACGCCGGATTCCCGGTCGTATATCAGATGTGCGGAAGACATCAGCAGAGGCAGCACGAGGTCCCGGCTGAGACCGCGGCTGTTCAGATTTTTTTCGGTTAGCATATAAGCTGCGGCGGCATGAGGAGACGCCATTGACGTGCCGCTCATGTATTTATATCCGCCGCCGTCGGCTGATGAATATATATATCCGCCCGGCGCTGTCAGGTCGGGCTTGAGCTTCAGCTCGGGAGTTGCGCCGTGCGACGAAAAAGAGGATATTCCGTCCGGATTGTCTGTGGGCACTGCGATTGTGTCGTGTATTACAGACACGGTTCCTCCGGCTGCCGACGCAAGCAGCAGACCGTCGCTTCTGCTGACGAACAGCGACGGAACAGAGCAGCCCCCGTCCTCCATTGTTATAAGATTTCCGTCCGTAAGATTATCGAAAATTATTGCTCCGGCGGCTCCCGCGCGTTCCGCGGAACGGAGCTTTTCTTCAAACGTGATGCCGCCTCTTTCAATCAGAGCGATTTTCCCGGACACATCGATTCCGGCATAGCATTTGTCCGAGCCGTCGCCGTGTATCAGAACATATTCGTAATCTCCGTTCAGCGAAGAGAAAAAATCGGACGACGCGGGTTTTGTATAGTTTGTTATATA
>JAQXSY010000026.1 GCA_029219205.1 Bacillota bacterium
AACCTCGGCTTCAAACGGCTTGGAGACTTTGCCTCGGTTTTATGTGATGAACTGCGCGAAGGCATTCTGCCCTCGGAAAATTCGTTGCGGCAGCTTAAATCAGAATACGGCTGCGTAATCAGCGCGATCTGCAGCCTCAAAAACAATAACTGATTATTATGTTTATTTGAACGAATTTTATGCTTGTCTGACCGATTTCTTCATTAACCCTGCCAAATTCATATTTTTGCGCACGTTACATCTGTTTTTGATATAATTACAGACATGAAACAATATTTTGAAAAACATTAACTGTTTCCGCAAGATATTGTTTCGGAATAAATTAAAAGGTAGGGTATAAATATGGCTAACTATGTTGTAATCAGAAAAAGTGCGGAATGCTCAGAAACTAATGATAACAATTTATACGGTATTTGCGCCTGCTCAATTTCAAACGGGCTTTTGGAAATTCAAAACTGTGTTTACGATGTATCAGATGACCTTGATTGGATCAAAGCGCTGTCAGACAAGCTCAATCATTACGACGTTGATCCGATCCACCTATCTGAAATTATTGAGGACGAATTGTACGTGATATAAACGATATAACAGTACAACCATTCATCGTCCGGAAAGGACTCTGTTTTCTTAATGCGTTTGGCGATTTGCGATGACAACGATTTGGAACGTGAGTTTTTACGCTCTCTCTTGAAAAAATATTTTTCCGAAACTTCGATACGTTGCGAATTTACATTATACGACCGTGGAACTGCCCTTTACTACGATGTCATGGAAAAAGTTGAATACGATATCATTTTTCTTGACCTGTTCATGGGAGATTCGTTCGGCTTGTGCATTGCGCAAAAGCTGCGAGACCTGTCATACGGCGGAAAAATCATTTTTTGTACCGTTTCCGCCGATTATGCACTTGAGAGTTACAGCGTATATGCATCTGGATATATTCTTAAGCCATACAGCCTTAAGGATATCAAACGTACGCTTGACCGTTTTTTGCCAGAATATCAGTGCGACAGCTATCAGGTAAAGCAGAAGTCAAAAATTGTTTATATTCCGCTGAACGAAATCGTGTATGTTGAAAGCAATAATACAAAATGTATTTTGCACCGGACAGAGAACCGCGAGTACCATGTATACAAGAAACTGACAGAGATTGAAACAGAACTGAACGATCCGCGTTTTTTGCGCTGTCATCAAAGCTATATTGTGAACATGAATTATGTCCGAGAAGCAAACGACGTTTTGCTTCTTCAAAACGGAGAGGAAGTCCTGATCAGGATGAAAAGCAAAAGGGAAATTCAGCAAAAGGTTTTGGAATATAAAGAAAAAATGGGCGATACTGCCGGCGACATCAAAAGCTGAGGTGTGGTGGGATAACGAATGAAGAAAGCTGAAGTTCGAAAATACAACAAGATATCCGTTACTGTCGGCGTTTTGTTTGTTATTCTGCTGTTTGCGGTCTGCGTAGCGATTGCCGGCTCCATTTTCAAAACGGTAAGCGAAGAATTATATTCCGAGCGCCGCCAAAGTCTTAACGAGGTTTCCGAGCAGATATCAAAAACGGTTGATGCTATCTGCAGTTACTCATGGTATATTTCGGATGCTGCCTTTTCTCATATTCTTTCATCTGAAATAGAAAAAAAGGAGGACCTTTCCGCTCTTCTTTCGGAGGCGGAAAGCGGATTATATAACAGCAATTATTATTTAACTGTCATTGATTCTCAGACATACTTTTATCTTTCCAACGGTAATGTAGGCTTGTTCAGAAACATTGAATTTCTGAAAAATTCAGCAAATTCCCGTCAGGTTGTTATCACTTCTGTCACGTTTTACTCCGACAAAGAATATATGCTGTTTCTCCGCCGTCTTGATACCCCCTTGATTCTCAAAGACGGCACACAGATTACGCATACGGTTATGGTCCTGTCGCCTGAAGTATATAGCTCGGCGTTTTTCTGTTCCGGCTATGGCGGTTCCGCCGACATTTTTATTATTCATGAAGACGGAAGAAGTATATATCGCCGAAATAACACAGAGACCTTCAGCACAGCAGCAAACATAATGAGGATACTTGAAAATGTCAGGTTTCTGCACGGCGGAAGCTTTGAAGATCTGAAGGAAAGCCTGATTTATCCCACGGGCGAAAGCTTTGAATTTGAATATGAAGACGAAAAATATTTTGTGTCATTTGCGCCGATCAGCACACCGGACTGGGATGTTGTACTGATTATGCCCACCGATCAAATGAACAGCGGATACGAGAGTTTGCTGAGCGCGGCGATGTATCGGATCTTTGCGATGTGCCTGATTGGCGTTTTGATTATTGCAATGATTATTTATTTCTTAATTTCTGCCGTCAATATGAGGATCCGTGAGGCACAGCAAAAACAGCTGAATGACGCGCTGAAAAAGGTGGCGGAAGAAGCAAACAGTGCAAATCGTGCCAAAAGCGAGTTTCTTTCACATATGTCTCACGATCTCCGGACGCCTCTCAACGTAATCCTCGGAATGCTGGAGATCGCGGAAGAAAGTCCGGATATAACAGAGGAGCTTAAAAATTGCCTGTTCAATATCCACTCTGCCTCAAATCATTTAAGCGCCCTCATAAACGATGTATTGGATATGAGCCGTCTTGAAAGCAGCCTGGATACACCTGCCGAAAAAATGTTTGATATGCGTACCGTCATGGACGCCTGCTGCTCTGTCATTCACAGCTCCGCAGACCGGCATAATATCATCTTTACATATCAGTGTTCCGGGTTTCAGCATCCGTATCTGATCGGGTGCGAGCTCTGTCTGCGCAAAGTACTGATCAATGTGTTGGGAAACGCCGTGAAGTTTACAGACGACGGCGGAAGCGTTACCTTTGAAGCTGAGGAAATTGCATGTGAATACGGAACTGCAAGCTTTCGGTTTATCGTTTCCGATACAGGTATCGGCATGAAAGAAGGCTTTCGGGAACATATCTTTGAGCCGTTTTGGCAGGAAAACGACAGCGCCCGTACAAACTACGAAGGTACGGGGCTTGGAATGTCTATTGTCAAAAAGCTGGTCGATAAAATGGGCGGGACGATTGACGTTTACAGCAAATTTAAAGAAGGAAGCCGGTTTACTATTGTTTTGCCGTTTTCGGTAAGCGAAAATGCTTTTGAAACTAAAGATGATACCGAAAAAATGCCGCTTCCGGCTTCTTCTCTGAAGGGCATGACGGTCCTCCTTTGCGACGACAATATACTGAACTGCAATATTGCAGAGCATTTTTTAAAAAAAGCGGACGCAGCCGTGATAATCGCCAACAACGGGGAAGAGGCGATAGAGAAATTCAAAAACTCCGATATAGGCAGTATCGATGTGATTCTTATGGATGTGATGATGCCTGTCATTGACGGGCTGGAAGCAACAAAAAGGATTCGTTCTCTATCCCGCTCCGACGCCGCAAGCATCCCCATTGTTTCAATGACGGCAAATGCTTTTGAGGAGGACGTTAAGAAAACGTTGGCTGCCGGAATGAACGAACATCTTTCAAAACCAATCAACGGAAAGATGCTGATTTCAA
>JAQXSY010000027.1 GCA_029219205.1 Bacillota bacterium
CTGATCAGATTTGCCTTACCGCTTCTTATAGGCAATCTGTTTCAGCAGCTTTACAACACCGTTGACAGCTGGGTCGTAGGAAACTACGTCAGCGATCAGGCGTTTTCCGCCGTCGGAGTAGTTGTGCCGATAATTAATATGCTTATCGGTTTTTTCCTCGGTTTTTCAACCGGCGCCGGAGTCGTTATTTCACAATACTATGGAGCAAAACAGTATGAAAAAGTCAGCGAAGCAGTACACACATCCGTTGCGCTGACGTTAATTTTGTCCGTAGTATTCACGGTTTTTGGAGTTATTGTTGCGCCAATGATGCTCCAGCTGATGAACACTCCGAATGAAGTCATTCCGGACGCAACGCTTTACCTTCGTATTTATTTTGCCGGAATAACCGGAATGCTGATGTATAACATAGGTGCCGGCATACTCCGTGCGGTCGGCGATTCGCAGAGACCTTTTTTTTATCTTGTTGTCTCTGCCGTAATAAATATCGTTCTTGATCTTTTATTTGTGCTTGTATTTAAAATGGGCGTGGAAGGCGTCGCGTTTGCTACGATAATCGCTCAGGGAGTTTCATCAATTCTTGTAATAATGGCTCTGTTACGACAAAACAACTGCTGTAAGCTCAGCCTGAAAAAACTGAAAATTGATTTGTCGATGCTTAACAAAATTTCTAAAATCGGATTTCCAACCGCTTTCCAGAATGCTTTGACAAACTTTTCAAATGTTTTTGTTCAATCATACATTAATTATTTTGGAGAAACCTGTATGTCGGGTTGGACGGCTTTCAATAAGATTGACCAGTTTGTAACCCTGCCGAGCCAGAGCATTGCGCTTGCTTCAACGACATTTGTCGGTCAGAACCTCGGAAAAAATCAGGTTGACAGAGCAAAAAAGGGTGTAAAGAGTGGGCTGTACCTTTCACTTGTCGTAACCGGCGCTTTGATTGCACTGACATTGCTGTTTTCTAAGCCTCTCGTTTGGTTCTTCAACAAAAACACAGATGTCGTTGCAATAGGCGCGCGCTTATTGCTTCTTATCTTGCCGTTCCATTTTTTCAGTTGCACAAACCAGGTTTTTGCCGGCGCTCTGCGCGGAGCCGGAGACAGCCGCACACCGATGATTATTATGCTCAGCTCGTTCGTTGCATTCAGACAGATTTACCTTTTTATTGTGTCCCGTGTGTATAATGTTATCGACCTAATCGCTCTCGGATATCCTTTGGGATGGTTAGTTTGCTGTATTGTCATGATAATCTACTACAAATGCTCAAATTGGGAAAACAAACGCATCATCTGAACGACAGTATTTGTTCATAATATGTCAAAATGCTTGACTAAACAGCTTTTTTGTGGTATTATATCTCTAAGTTATATAAACGCGCCGCTCTTTCGACATTTGGCGGCCGTCGAACCGTTGACCGCATACCGGCGTGCGGAATCGACTCAAAGTTTATTTCAGCCGGAGAAACGGAGTATTTCAATAATTATGGGTAAGAACAATACCCCGCTCGAAGCGGAAGGAAAAAAGCCGGCTGCAAAGCTTACTAAATCGCAGCTCATTAAAAAGCAGCAGCGCAAAAGAAAACTTAATAAAATAATCTCCATAGGCGTATGCATACTGCTTGCAGCCGCGCTGATAGCTTCGGTTGTCGCATTCTCGATGAGCATAACCCCCTCGCTTAAGTCAACGGTTTCCGTTAAGTCAAAATACTACAATCTGGACAACTCGGTAGTCGCATACTATCTGTTCTCAAATTACAACACTTATTGCAACCAGTATTCGGATTATCTTACATTGATGGGACTTGACACCTCCAAATCGCTGAAAGCTCAGGAAATCACTGACGGCGTAACTTGGTTTGACTCTTTCCTCAATTCGACGAAAAACTCGTTAAAGCAGATGATTGCGTTGGCTTCCGCCGCAAAGGATGACGGACTCGAAATCGACGAGGACGATAAAACAACAATAAATAACACTCTTGCCGAGATTGAATATTACGCAAAATTATATAACTATACTCTTGACAATTACATTGCCGCAATTTTTACAGAAGGCGTTGATCAGGAGAGCGTGCGTCAGGCGACTGAGCTTACACTTCTTGCCCAGAAGTACAGTAACAATCTCATCGCTTCATATAAGTACACAACCGAAGACTACGACAAATATCTCAGCGAGCATCCCGAAAAGCTAATAACCGCAGATTACATTTACTATACATTCAAGGCGGAAATCGAAGAAGGCGCCGATGAAGAAGCAGTGAAAGCCGCAATGGAGAAAGCAAAGGCAGAGGCGGACGATCTTGCAAAAGCCACCGATGTTGATTCTTTCAAGCAGAAGCTTTACGATATTCTCCTCGCCGCTCATGACGAAAGCCACGAACACGACGAAGACAACACACTCGAAGACGAGATAAATACCTCAGTTGAAAAATATGTTTCCTCAATGAGTTATTCCGTTGAAGAAGACGAAGGCAAATGGCTGTTTGATTCCGAAAGAAAGACAAACGACGTAAATGTATTTGAAGACACTGAATACAACAGCTACAGCGTCATTATGGTAGTAGAACCCGCTCACAAGGATGAATCAAACACGCTTAAGGTTCGTCACATACTTTTCACAGCAGATGAATACGGTTCAGACGAAGAAGCAAAGGCAAAAGCCGAAGAAGTTCTTGAAGAGTTTAAAAACGGAAATGCGACCGAGGAAAGCTTCGCTGAGCTTGCCAAAAAGTATTCCGAGGACACAGGCTCCAAGGACAATGGCGGTCTTATCGATCAGATGATCAAAGGCAGCACGGTTGATGAATTCGACGAATGGTGCTTTAACGAAGAACGTAAAAACGGCGATGTTGAAATTGTAAAAACCGAAGATTACGGCTATCACATAATCTATTTCATCGGAAACGACGATCTTCTTGCATGGCAGGTCAACGCTGACGGATACCTCGCAAGCGACGATTATGACGCAGATCTCGAAGAACTGATGGAGCGTTATCCCGTAACCTTCGACGACCGCAAGCTTAATTATATCCCCGGAAAATAATCGATTTTTGGATCCCATTCTTCTCCGAGAAGGAGGAGAATGGGATCTTTTAACATATTATGTCATAAATAAAAAGGTTACAGCATTTCAAACATTTTATTTATTCTCAACTCCTTGACAAAATCCTTTCATTCTTATATAATTAAATGGAAATTATATTTCATTTTTATAAAAAACGGGGATTGAAATATGAAAAAAATAAAGGCAAGCCATCCTCCGAAAGTAATCACGGACCTGCGTCATCTCGTTATTTCCGGCGCAGAGCAGTTCGGCGACAAAACGCTTTACATCTATAAACAGGATAAACAAGATCAGGTATTTACGTTTAAAGACAACCTCTCGCGCATGAACGCGCTCGGAACAGCTTTTGCAAAGCTCGGTATAATGGGAACGCATATCGCGGTCATGGGAGAGACTCATCCTTCGTATATGACAACTTTTTTTGCAACCGTAAACGGCGGCGGAGTAATTGTTCCTCTTGACAAAGACCTGAAGGACGAAGATCTGATATCATTTATGAATATTGCCGAGGTATCCGCAGTTGTTTATACCGAAGCATTCAACAAAAGAATTGCAAAATATGCGGATCGTATACCAACGGCAAAATATTTTATTCCGATAATGGACAAAACAGAGGACTGCGACGGTGAAAAGGTTATTTCATTCGAATCACTAATCGAACTCGGAAACAAAGCGCTTGAAGAAGGCGAACGCAGTTTTCTTGATCACAAAATCGAAATGGATAAAATGTGCGCGATACTGTTCACCTCCGGCACGACCGGAACTGCCAAAGGCGTTATGCTTTCGCAGCGTAATTTTACTGCGGCAACAAACGGCTCGTGCCTTTCGATGCAGTATGACGAATCAAATGTATTCGTCGACGCTCTTCCGATGCATCATTCCTATGAAATTACCTGCGGTCAGCTCGCCATCCAGAATCTCGGCGCAACAATGTGCATAAATGACAGCATTAAGAACGTAATGCGCAATTTCCAGAAATATAAGCCGAACGCCGAAATGCTCGTGCCGCTTTATGTTGAAACCATGTATAAGAGGATATGGTCTGAAATCGGCAAAAAAGGCATGACGAAGAAAGTAAGAAGTGCAATAAAGATTTCGAATCTGCTTCTTAAGTTAGGCATTGACGTGCGCGACAAATTCTTCAAACAGATTATGGATCCGCTCGGAGGAAATCTGAATTCCATAGTATGCGGCGGAGCCCCGATAAACCCTCAGCTTATAAAAGATTTTCACGCATTCGGAATATTTGTGCTTGAAGGCTACGGAATAACCGAATGTTCCCCGCTTGTTGCAGTAAATTCACCCGGAAAAGTACGTTATCATTCGGTCGGTCAGCCGGTAAGCTGCTGTCAGGTAAAGATTGACAAGCAGAACGAAAACGATGAAACCGGTGAAATACTTGTCAAGGGCGAAAATGTCATGCTCGGATACTACAAAAACGAGGAAGCAACCAAAGAAGTATTTACTGAGGACGGTTGGTTCAGGACCGGCGACATCGGTTACATGGACAAGGAAAACTATATCTTCATAACAGGCAGAAAAAAGAATGTTATCATACTGTCAAACGGCAAGAACGTCTTCCCCGAGGAGCTTGAGGAACGTCTTAAATACTGCGGAAGCGTTGAAGAGAGCGTTGTTCTCGCACGCCGCGGCGACGATGGAGATACACGCATAACCGCCTTGATCTATCCGAATCAGGAGCTCGTTGCCGGAAAGACCGCCGAAGAAATTGAAGCGCTTGTTAAAGCAGACGTAAACGCGCTTAACAAAGAGCTTCCCGTGTATAAACAAATACGCGACGTTGAAATCCGCAGCACGGAATTTGAAAAAACCACTTCAAAAAAGATTAAACGCTATATATTAAAATAAACATATAAATCACGGAGGGCCACCCATCATGTACGAAACAATAAAAAACATACTCGTTGAAGATCTTCAGGTAAATGAAGAAGACATAACTCCGGAAGCGGAGCTCATAAATGATTTGGGGATAAATTCTCTTGAGCTTGCTGACCTTATTCTGCTCTGCGAAGAAAAGTTTGGTATAGAAGTTAAAGACGACGATATTCACAAATTTATTACCGTCGGAGATGTTGTTGATTACCTGACAGAAAATACGGCTGACAAAACAAATTAATGGGTTTGCAAGATGATCGAAAAATATCTTCATATTATTCTTGTAACTTCGATCGTAATAGCTTGTCTTGCGCTTCTGACAATAATAATTTATGTAATAATTCATTTTAAACGTGAATTAGCCGCAAAAAAGATACTGCAGCACGGACGGCGGAGCGACAGCTTTATATACAACCTCCTCGCAACATCTTTCCCGAAGCAAAATCTTATAAAGAACGCTCGTATTCCTGCAGCGATTCTCCAAAACAACTCCGAATTTCTCAATGTTGATCTCATTGCAGTCAGCTCCGGAGGTATCGCCGTAATCAAGATATTCAATCAGTCAGGCAAAATTGACGACCCAATAAAAGGCGACTGGGTGATGTATAACGGCGGAGAAGGCATAAGAATCGCCAACCCATTTGAGATCAATTCTCACAATATGCACGCCGTAGAGCAGATTATCAAACGTGAGAGGCTTTCAAATATACCGGTCAGAAATATCGTTGTTTTCACAAGCACAAAGGTGACTTTCAGAAACCGGTATGATCAGCTGAAAAGCGCAAAGCAGCTTTACGATGCTATGCTCGATATGAAACAGAACAAGTTTCTAACCTCGTCAGAAGTACGCAGCTCCGTTTCAGCGATCAGAAAATATATGCGCCCGCATCGCAAACATCCGCCGCACAGACCTGCACCGCAGCAAAATGTTAACAGATAAACTGCTGAAAAGCAAAACACAGTGAGTGACTCATTATAATGAATCACTCACTGTGTTTTTGTTTTATTGTATTTTAAAAATCAATTATTAGTCCGCAAAAAGGCTCGGACTGATTTTACCTTGCGTCGCTGTCGTCAAATTTGTCTCCGCACTCGGGACAGAACTTTGGCGGATTTGCCGGATCTTCAGGCTCCCAACCGCATTTGTCGCACTTATAAAGCTTTGCGTCAGCAGGTTTCTTTGCGCCGCACTCTGAACAGAATTTGCCCTTGTTAACTGCACCGCAGGAACATTTCCAGCCGTCCGCATCCTCGGGCTTTTTCGCTCCGCATTCCGGGCAGAACTTTCCGTTTGCCTTTGCTCCGCAGGAACATACCCATTCTCCGGGTTTTCTTTCCTCCGGCTTCTTTGCGCCGCATTCAGGACAGAACTTGCCTGTTGCAGTCGCTCCGCAGGAGCATTTCCATTGACCGGACGAATTGCCGGATGGGTTAACCGTTCCGTTTCCGTCCTGCGGATGCACGGTCTGCTGATTCTGCTGCTGTTGTTGTACGCCAATGTTATAGAGGTTCTGAGCTGCTCCGAAGCCTCCCTGTCCGCCCATGCCAACCATGCCCATGCCCATAAAGCCGGTCATTGCACCCGCGGAATTGCCGGCGGCGGTCTGCATTGCGTCCGCAGTTGCGTCCGTCATTCTTCCCGCCATCATAAACGGATTGGAGCCGATGTTGGCAGCGTCTTCAAGCTCGTTTATCTTCTTCATACCCTCTTCGGTAAGAGTAATGGGGTTAAGAGCTATCTTGCAGACGGAAATGCCCCTGTTTTCTATCCACTCCTGCTTGAGTGCATCGTTCATTGCCGCTTTCAGTTCGTTTGCTTTCGCAGGAATCTGCGCCGGGCGAAGCTCCTGCTCGGCAAGAGCGCCGAGCGCCGGCTGAAGCGCATCTATAAATTCGCTTTTTAACTGATCATCAATTTGATCTCTGGTAAATTCACTTTCCACATTGCCGCAAAGCCGCGTGTAGAACAGAAGCGGATCGGAAATCAAATATGTATACACGCCGTTGCAGCGAATCTGAACGGTCCTTCTTATATTGATACGCTTATTTACAACCTCAAATATGATCGGGTTCGGCGTTCCGAATTTATTTCCGATGATTTCCTTGGTGTTAAAGTAATAAACGCGCTGATCCTTACCGGTATCGCCGCCGTATGTAAAACGCTTGCCTATCGTCATAAAAGTCTGCTTGATGCTTTCTCCCAGACTTCCGGCAAAAATCGACGGCTCCGTGGAGGTATCGTATGTAAATTCACCCGGCTCGGCGCAGACCTCAACAATCTTTCCCTGCTCCACTATGATCATACACTGACCGTCAGCAACGGCAATTCCCGAGCCGTTGGAAATAATATTATCGTTTCCTTTAGTGTTGGAAGAGCGTCCGCTTGTACGCTTTTCGCCTTTTCTCATAAGCACATCGTTGGGAAGTGCGTCACAATAGAAAAACTCTTTCCACTGATCCGCCAGCGTGCCTCCGAGTGCACCCAAACCTGCTTTGATAAGTCCCATATTTGTTTCTCCTTTCAAAGAAAAAAATAACATACAGCAAATAACATTCTATTAATTATAATATCATATTTTTCATCAATGTTCAATAGTTTTTTTTAATGTTTCAAAGCGGTTTGGCGGGCAGAAGCGTTAACTGAAAAGAATAAACTTGACACATGCATTTAAATATGATAAAATCAACAAAGACCAATATATGAAAGGATATTATAATGGAACTGTTTTATAAAAAGCCTGCAAAGGATTGGTGCGAAGCTTTGCCGATCGGTAACGGACGCATTGGCGCAATGTTTTACGGCGGGACCCATATTGACACAATACAATTCAACGAAGAATCCCTTTGGGACGGTCGTTTTGACGAACTCGCTCCGAATCCGGAATGCAGAGAGCACCTGAACGAAATACGCGAGACAATTTTTGCCGGCGATTATGCAAAAGGCTCCGAGCTTACTCAAAAATATATGATCTGCCGCGGAGACGGAAGCCATTTCGGTAACGGTTTCGGATATAACTACGGTTCGCTTCAAACCGCAGGCGAGCTTTATGCAGAGCTTGTCGGAACAGACGATTCGGTTCCCAAAGACTACAAACGCACGCTGCTTCTCGACAGCGGTCTTGCTTCTGCCGAGTATACGAAAAACGGCATAATATATAAAAACTCAGTTTTCGCATCCTTTGATTCGAACGTCATCATGATTCGCTATTCGGCGAACAAACCTTTTTCCGTAAATTTCACATACAAACACGCCTATACCGACACAGTTTATTCTGATCAGAAAATTATAATCAAAAAAGCGTTTGAAAAATCAATTGCCTTTGCCTTGGTTATAAAAATAAATTCATGCGACGGAAGCGTGATAACGGATGAAAACGGCATACACGTAACAGATGCGCGTTATGTAGATCTGATCTGTGATATACGCACAACATATATACGTCCGGACGAAAACGGATTGCCTCTGCCGTCAAACGATCCGGAGATCCCGCTGAGATGGTGTCTAGACAACATCCAGAAAGTACACGATCCTTTCTACTGGAAGAATGAGCAAAGCGGAAAAATTTTGTCCAAAATGCTGTACAGGACCAAGCTTGTTTTGCCGGCTTCCGACCCGGAGCTTGAAAAGCTCCCGACAGACGAACGTCTAGAACGTGTGAAAAACGGTGAAACCGACGACGGACTTATTCTTCTTCACTTCACATTCGGAAAATACCTTCTCATAAGCTCCTCATACAACTGCAAACTCCCGGCAAACCTCCAGGGTATCTGGACAAAAGATTACGCAACGGTTTGGTCCGCAGACTACCATATAAACATAAACCTCCAGATGAATTACTGGCTTGCCGAAACCTGCTCCATGCCGGAACTCACAAAGCCGCTGATCGATTATATACGTTTTCTGTCGGTTCATGGCAGACGCACGGCAAAGATTCAGTACGGGGCATCCGGTTGGGTAGCTCACACTGTTACAAACCCATGGGGATTCACGGCGCCCGGAGAAGGCGCTTCCTGGGGATCGTTTATGTGCGCCGGCGCATGGTGTTGTCACCATATCCGCGAAAGATACAATTTTTCAAATGACATTGAAATTTTACGCGATAACTACGACATTCTTCGCGGCGCGGCGGAATTTTTCCTCGATTTTCTTGTAACCGATCCCAACAGCGGATATCTAGTAACCTGCCCTTCCAACTCACCCGAGAACACATTTATCGACAAAAACGGAAACAAATCTTCCATTTGTTCCGGTCCCACAATGGACAACAGCATCATACGCGACTTGTTCGACACAACGATTCTTGCCTCTGAAAAATTAGGTATCGACCAGGAGTTCGCGGAAAAGGTACGTGAGGCAATGAACAAGCTTCCTCCGCTCCGCATCGGCAAATATGGTCAGATTATGGAATGGAACGAAGATTTTGACGAGGCCGAGCCCGGACATCGTCATATATCTCAGCTATATGCGCTTCATCCGTCCGCTCAGATAACCTCAAAAACTCCGGAACTTTTTGAAGCGGCGCGTGTAACCATTGAAAGGCGTCTTTCACACGGCGGAGGACATACAGGATGGTCAAGAGCTTGGGTAACCGCATTTTTTGCCAGACTCGGATATGGAAGCCGCTGCCGCGATTCGCTTCACGCGCTGCTTGCCAAATCAACTCTTCCGAATATGTTCGATAATCATCCGCCTTTCCAAATCGACGGGAACTTCGGCGGAAGTGCTGCCGTTGCTGAAATGCTGATTCAAAGCCAGAACGGAAAAATCACGCTTCTCCCTGCATTGCCTGAAGCCGAAACCTGGCAGACCGGTTCGTTCAGCGGATTCTCCGCAAGAGGAGGTTACACTGTTGACTGTTCCTGGAAGAACGGCAAAGTCACCGAATTCACTGTCAAAGCCGGAGAAAAAGTCGGAAACTCTATGGTTGAAATCGATTTTAACGGAGAAAGCGTACGTATATGCTTGGCGCCCGGATCAAAAATCTCTTTTGCTGTATAAAACAAAAAAACTTAAAAGCGGTATGACAATGTCATACCGCTTTTATTATGCATTTTTTACCGATTCAATACGCGATGGAGTTTACTCGGCAGTTATTTGCTTTTCACTCCGCCAAGCAGACGTTTTTTATAACATTAACGCCTTTTTCGAGCAGCTCATATGGAATATTCAGCGCAGGAAGCAGTCTGACCTTGTCTTTTGCCGTGAGCACAAGGACGCCTTTTTCCATACACTCTTGCGCAACCTGCTTTGCAGGCTTCTTTGTTTTAATTCCGATCATAAGACCGAGTCCGGTTACATTCTCAACGCCCTCTGCGCCCTCAAGCATTTTGAAAACAAATTCAGACTTCTTTTCAACCTCGGCTAAAAAGTCATCGTTTATTCTGCCGAGAATGCTCAGCGCGCCCGCACAACAGACCGGATTGCCTCCGAATGTTGAGCCGTTCATTCCGGGACTGAACACATTTTCCACCTTTTCTCCAAGCATGGTCACTCCAAGCGGAAGCCCGCCGCCGAGCCCTTTGGCGGTTGTTACAATGTCCGGAGTCAGCCCGTACTTCATATATCCGTATAGTTTGCCGCATCTACCGTTTCCTGTCTGTACCTCGTCGGCTATCAGCAGAATATCTTCATTCTTTGCAACCTCTGCAATTGTGTCGGCAAACTCACGGCTCATCGGGACAACTCCGCCTTCCCCTCTGACAACCTCAAACATTATCGCCGCAACTTTGTGTTCAAAAATAGTTTTAAGAAGCGCCTCCGGTTCAGGCTCGCAGTGAACAAAGCCCGGGGTCAGCGGCAAAAAATCTTTATGAAAAGCCTCCTGCCCCGTTGCGGCAAGCGTTGTCAGCGTCCTGCCGTGAAAGCTGTTGTTCAAAGTAATAATTGTGAAGCAGTCTGCGCCTTTTTTATCTTCCGCATACTTTCGGGCAGCCTTTATCGCGCATTCGTTCGCTTCCGCGCCTGAATTCGAGAAAAAAACCATCTTCATTCCGGTCCGGATACAAAGCGCCTCTGCCAGCTTAATGCATGGCTCGCTATAATACAGGTTTGAAGTGTGCTGAACCATGGTAAGCTGCGCAGACACTGCTTTTATCCATTCTTCATCACAGATTCCGAAGCTGTTAACCGCGATTCCGCTTCCCAAATCAATATACTCTTTCCCGTTTTCGTCAAGCACAACAGAACCATGCCCTTTTTTTATGCTTAACGGAAACCGTGAATACGTATGAGCAACATAAAGATCGTCAAGTTCAAAGATATTCATTTTATCCCTCCTCAAACATTGTGCCAATACCTTCATCAGTCAGCGTTTCAATCAGAATTGAATGCGGAATTCTGCCGTCTATAATAAATACTTTCCTTACTCCCTCAGCTATTGCGTTTACACAGCATTCAACCTTCGGAATCATGCCGTCCGAAATAATTCCGCTCTTAATAAGTTCATCTGTTTCGCATACGGTTATATGAGAAATAAGAGTTGACGCGTCGTTTTTGTCCATCAGGATTCCGGGCGTGTCGGTAAGCGAGATCAGGCTCTCGGCTTTAAGCGCCGCAGCAATTTTTGCCGCCGCAGTGTCCGCATTTATATTGTATACATTTCCACATTCATCGCATCCGAGCGTTGAAATAACCGGAATATATCCTTTGTCAATCACATCGAGGATCGGTTTTGGATTAACGCTTGTTATCCTGCCCACAAAACCCAGCCGTTCATCCTTTGTGCAGGCTTTGATCATATGACCATCTACACCTGAAAGTCCGACCGCGCTTCCCCCACTGCATTCAATCAGGTTGACAAGACTTTTATTGATTTTCCCGGCAAGCACCATCTGAACCACGTCGATGGTCTCGCTGTCTGTAACCCTGAGCCCATTTACAAACTCGGATTCTTTTCCGATCTTTGAAAGCATTTCGGTTATCTCCGGACCGCCTCCGTGTACCAGTACAACTTTTACGCCTATCAGATTCAGCAGAATTACGTCGCGGGCAACTGATTTTTTAAGTTCCTCATTCACCATCGCATTTCCGCCGTATTTAACGACAATTATTTTTCCGTTATACTTCTGAATGTACGGCAGCGCATGAACCAGAATTCTTGCGCGCTCGGCATTTGTTATTTCCATGATATTTTCCTCCGGTTTATGTGCGATAGTCGCCGTTGATTTTTACGTAGTCATAGGTCAGATCACAGCCCCATGCAGTTGCCGAAAATAATCCGCTGTTCAGCGATATCAGTATGTTTATTTCCTTTTCGGACAAAATCTTTTTTACCTTTTCCTCAGAAAAATCAACTCCGGCGCCGTTTTTGCACACCATAATCTCTCCGGCTGACGAGACGAACGATACGTCGATTTTGTCAGTATCCACGTCGGCGCCGCTGTATCCGATGGCGCAAAGAACACGTCCCCAATTCGCGTCCGCGCCAAACATAGCCGCTTTTGTAAGCGACGAGCATATGACCGCTTTGGAGGCCAGCTTTGCGGTTTTTTCGTCCGCCGCACACATAACCGTACATTCTATCAGCTTAGTCGCGCCTTCTCCGTCTCCGGCAATACTCTTGCAAAGCTGAACCGTAACAGTATTGAGCGCTTTCATGAATATTTCAAAATTTTCGTCCTCGCTGATAATAGGCGTATTTTGTGCCGCTGAGTTTGCAAGAATAGCAACCATGTCGTTCGTAGACGTGTCGCCGTCAACGCTTACCATGTTAAACGTGTTCTGAACGTCGGAAGCCAGTGCCTTATGAAGCATTTCGCTTGAAATCGCGCAATCGGTTGCAATAAAAACGAGCATCGTCGCCATATTGGGATGAATCATTCCGGAACCTTTTGCGATTCCGCCGAGTCTGCACTCTTTTCCGTCAATTTCAAAGCTTACGGCAACTTCTTTTTTCACCGTATCGGTCGTCATAATTCCCTCTGCAGCAAGATCGCTGTTGTCGCCGAGTCCTTCTGCAAGCTCCGCCATTCCCCGAGATATCGGCTCGATATCAAGCGGCTGACCTATTACGCCGGTTGACGCAACAATCACGTCATCGCCGGAAATGCCAAGCTTATTGGCGCATAACTCACACATTTGCTCCGCAATTTCAATCCCGTTTGCGTTGCAGGTGTTCGCATTTCCGCTATTGCATATAATCGCCTGCGCTTTTCCGTCGGCAAGGTGCGCTTTTGTCACTTTAAGTGGGGCGCCCTTAACAAGATTTGTCGTGTAAACTGCAGCCGCCTGCGCCGGAACCTCGCTGAAAATGAGCGACAGATCGCGCTTCGTCTTATTTTTTCTTATTCCGCAATGTATACCGTTAGCCTTGAATCCTTTTGCGGCACAAACGCCGCCGGAAATTGTTTTCATATTCTTATTATCATTCATTTTAAAGCACCAATCCACACGTAATATCCGTACCGAGTACAATATTCATATTTTCAACGGCTGCCCCGGAAGCGCCTTTGCCAAGATTATCGTACAAAGCCATAAGCAATATTCTTTCACTGTTTCCGGCAACCGCTATCTCCATTCTGTCCTTTCCTCGCAGTGAGGAGGCGAAAATCATTCCGTCGCAGCCCAAACTCTCTCTGTAACACACAACAGGACCTCCGTATAAGCTTCGGTATACGTCACGAATTTCGTCTGCTCCGGCACCTCCGCACAGTTCAGACGAAAAAATCGGAACCGTAACAAGCATACCGCTGTAAAAATCAGACACGATCGGACAAAACAGAGGCTCGTTTTCAAGTCCGCACATTATTTTCATCTCCCGAAGGTGCTTGTGCTCCTGATTTAATCCGTACTGCCGCGGCGCAGACAGCTCCTCGTTCCGCCCTTCGGTTTCGTATTGTGCAATCATGCTTTTTCCGCCGCCGCTGTATCCCGTTACCGAATGACATGAGAGCTTTGCCGAAAACGGTAAGATTCCGGCGTCTGTCAGCGGCTTAACCAAAGCTATAAAGCCGCTTGCGTGGCACCCCGGCACTGAAATTCTTTTTGATTGTCTGATTTCTTCATAATTTTTTTCGCATAGCTCCGGAAAACCGTAGAGCCAGCCAGGCGCCGTTCTGTGCGCCGTTGAAGTATCAATAACGGTTGTGTCCGGATTAATAACCATATCCGCCGCTTCCTTTGCGGCTGCGTCCGGGAGGCAAAGAAAAGCAATATCGGCATTGTTCAGCATCTCGCATCTCTTTTCGGTGTTTTTCCTGTCCTCATCCGACAATGTCAAAAGCGTAAGATCGTCTCTTGCGGCTAGTCTCTCATATATTCTTAATCCGGTTGTCCCGGCTTTGCCGTCAATAAAAACCTTCTTCACTTAATTCGCCTCCATTGGTTTTTTATTCGTTTGTTCGTGTATATTATATCACATTTTGTATTTATATTCAATGTTTTTGTTTTATTATTTAATTAGAATATTATCGAAATTTGTGGTTCTCATTTAGCAACTATACACATTTGCATAATTTATCCTCGCATTTAGGATAAAATATACCGCATGAATATTCATTAATTATATTCATTTTTAGAGAAAAAATGAATATAAAAATAAAGGGCTTCGATTTCAAATTGAAGCCCTTTTTTCTTATTCGATTATGAAACACGGAAGAAATATGTTTCTCCGATTATGTAGCGGCCGCCCTTTGTCGTCTCAGCACAAAAAACAATATTATCGCTCAATCCGCCAATAAAGATATCAAACTCATTTTCTCCGTCTGCACGCTTTACATATTCGTCATAACGAATACCGTCGATCTCAATCCAAGCGTTTTCTATTTCAAGCTTCTGATAGTTTTTTTGGCATCGGAAGCTAATACGATATTGTCCCGCATCTTTTATATAAGGATCGATTTCATACGTATATTTAGCAATACCGGTATTTATATCGTACTGTTCGATTCCGAGTTCTCCAACTTTGACTTCACCATAGTGAACTTCTTCCATAATTTCGGGAGTTACACCAGCATAGTGCGCCGTAATGCTTCTGATAATTGGAGTTCCGATATTTTTTAGCACCTTTATACGAATCTTTTCAAGTTCAGTTTCATTGAAATAGTCGATCTTTTTATGTCCGACAGAAATACCTCCGGTTAGACGAACCCATTTTTCGCCGTCAAATCCTTCTATACAATATGCGCGGATTCTCTCGCCATATCCGATCTCTTCCATAGTAATTACATGGTCAACCTTATGTTTTCCTTTGAGATCAAGCTCAACAACCATTCCCTCTCCGCTGGTTTCTGCAATCGGATGACCGAATCTGCGTCTGATTTCGTCGCCGAATTCCTTCATACGCTTCAAATCTTCATCAATTATCTTTCCGCTTGGATGAGGAGCGTGGTTAATCAAGAGATTTGCTCCGTGTCCGACAGAACGGTAGTACATTCCCATAAGTCTATCGAGGCTATTAAGGCTGTTTCCGGGATCATCGTTGTAGCCCCAGTCGCGGCGCAAACGTGCGTCGCATTCAAGCGGCATCCAAACGTCGCCGTCCGGGTTACCCTGAGCATGCGTTGCAATTCCGGTAGCACCGTCTATTCTGCTCAAGCTGTTCCATGCAGGATAGGATGCAAAGCCATCTTCCTGTCCAACCCAACGGATATTTGCGTATTTACTTTGGAATACGATTGCGTTAGGCGCATATTTTTTGATAATATCGCCGACCTCGATCATAATTGATCCGTCAAACCACACCTCTACCATTTCGCCGTATTTACTGAGTATCTCTGTAAGCCATCCACGGTATATGGAATTATAAGCGTCCTGCTTTTCGGGTACTGCGGTTTTGCCGCCCTGACCAGTATGATACGTTTCAGAAATTCCCTGAAGGTAAACGCCAAGTCTGATTCCACGCTTACGGCACTCCTCCGCAAGTTCGCCGAGCGGATCTCCGTTTCCGTTCTTATACGGAGAATACTTGAAGTTCAGACCTCCGTACTTGCTTCTCCAGCGGCATATTCCGCGCCCGTGCTTGGCAACAAACACAATATACTTCGCGCCAAGGTCAACGGCGGACTGTACCCACTGGGCAGGGTCAAATTCAGGACAATCCATTGTTTCGGCCAGCTCTTTCTGGTGCTCAAATGTTTCTATACGCGAATCGTCCCACTTTCCCTTTATCGAAGGGAACCAGTGAAAGAACATTCCCATCTCCATGTCCTGCCATTCGTACTGGGCTTTTGAGGGTCTTGCTAAAAACATTTCGTTATTCATGTTTCTTTACCTCCGATTTTTAATTTGTTTTATCAACTTTAACGCAGAGCGTTCCTTCGCTTTCAACCGCATCTGTGTCGGTGCGGTTCGCAGTTATTTTGTACATAGCGTATCCGCCCGGAGTCGGTTTGTACGAAAAATCCACAAATTCTTCCGCCGAAATATCTTTTGCAACAATTTCATAGTCCGGCGCGCTGTTAGTATTGCGATAGATATTATATCTGACGCACGCATCAGGCGACGCGTCCCAAATAATGTGCGGAATTGTTCCGAGCACACGCGCGTTTTTGGGAGCTGCAGTTACTGTTATTTCAGGAATCATATCAAAGGTATATGTCATTCCTTTTACAGTTTCGATTTCAACAACATCCTTATCGGAAGAAGAATTATGAATTTCTGCCTCGCCGGCTTTAATTCTTGCCTTGCCGATAAGCGGATACCGCAGTTTTAGTACTTCTCCGGAACGCGAAACAATTTCAATTTTATTTGCGCGTTTGTTTTCCCATTTTACCGAAACTTCAAAATTTCCACGGGCCACAAGACCTTTGTAGCTTCCGCTGTTCCATACATCCGGCAAAGACGGAAGTATTTCTATATACCCTGTATGGCTCTGTAGCAGCATCTCGGTAACACCTGACGTTCCTCCAAAATTTCCGTCGATCTGGAACGGAGGATGGGCGTCCCAAAGATTGTCAAAGGTTCGCAGAGCGATCAGATTTCTGAACAGCCGGTATGCGCGGTTACCGTCGTATGTGCGCGCCCAGGCGTTCAGACGATGCGCAAGCGCCCAACCGGTAGATTCGTCGGTTCGGAAATTAAGCGTGCGCTTTGCAGCGTCGAGCCAGGCCGGCGTATCCCTCGTTATTATTGTGCCGGGCATAAGTCCCACAAGCTGAGAAATATGGCGGTGATTTGCTTCTCCGATCTCGCCGTAAAACTTTTCCTCGCGGTACTCTTTGATCTGACCGTCAAGTCCTATTTCAACCGGGTGGTAGTGTCCCGTCTGTTTTTCAAGTTCGGCGGTAGTCTTGTCGGATACTCCCAGCACCGAAGCGCATTTAAGGTCGTCGTATCCGTTTTCCTGTATCATCTGCTGGTCAAATGCGCACCCAACAGTATGATAATAAGTCCATGCATCGCTTGACCACTTATTTCCGTCCTTCGGAGTCAGCTCGCGAACCTGGACCATTTGTTCGGGCGACGCCGAAAACTTCGACAGATATTCTCCGTCATAGTCCGCGACGGCTCTCACAAGGAATTTGCTCATCTGATGTATTGTCGGATATACGTATTTTTCGAGAATACCGCGGTCGCGCGTAAAGTCCCACCAGTCCCAGAAAAGCTTTGTTGTAAGGCCTCCGGTTCCCGGTCCCGAATGCGCCCCGGGTATTCCTCCCGGCTCATACGGATAAACCGCCGTACCTACGCACCAACCGTAATCGTCTATACTCTCGTCGTAAAGATCGAGCTGTTTTGCATATCTGACCGCTTCTTTTGTCGCAACCGACCTGAACGCATGATTCAAATCGCTGTACGGCTTGAAAAGCTCGGCTAAATTCGTTGAAAAAACCGGCCAGTAGTTCATCTGAATATTTATATTGTGCCAGTATCCGCTGCCCCACGGCGACTTCTTATGGCAATTCCAAATTCCCTGAAGATTCGGAGGCAGGCATCCCTCTCGGGACGAGCATATCAGCATATATCTGCCGTACTGATAGTAAAGCGTCTCAAGATACGCAGATTTAACATTGAATTTGTAGTTTGCAAGGAGGTCATTTGTCATCTGATCCGAGTTTGTCTCGTCGGATCCGCCCAAATCAAGCTCAACCCTTGAAAACAGGCCCCTGTAATCCTCAATATGCGTGCGTTTTACGGTGTTATAGCCGTCAAGCCCCTTAGACGCTGCGGCTTCAACCCATTTTGACACGTATGGAGCCGGATCAAAATCATCCAGCTTCTTTTTCGGGTCAGTTTCGGAATACACTCTGTCACAAAGTTTATAATTCGTTCCGCACGAAAAGTACAGAACCGCGGTGGACGCGTCCTCTACAAAAAGCTTCGTCCCGTCGGATATGATTTTTCCATCGGTCAGAATTCTGACCTGCGACGACAAATGGACGTTATAATATTCAAGATCGGACGCTGAACAAATCATGTTGCCCTCGGAATAAACGCTGCCGCTTCTCCCCATTCCGTCATCCGAACCGAACGGTACTATAAACGGAACCTGAAGTTCGGCCGAAAACTCAAGTTTTCCTTTTTCCGAAGCCGTAAGCCTGATCCCCATAACATGATCCGGATATGACGTAAACATCTCGCGCTCATAATGAACACCGTCAAAATCATATTTTACGTAGGCCGTTGCATAGTCGATAGACAAACCGCGCTCGTAATTGCTTGCCGCTTCGTATGTGTGCGGAAAATTTAAGCGAAATTCCGCCGCATCGGTAAGATTGTACCTTGTTTCAAACGAATTTTCAGTTATCTGCAAACGCTCCGACTCAACTATGCCGAACACGTTTACTCCAAAATATCCGCAGCCAAGCGGAAGAGACTGCCGCTCCCAGCCTTCGTCGCTGTCGGAAGCCGGCTTATTATACTTTAATAACAGTTCTTTCATATGAGTTTTTACCTCCGTTTTTCACATCATACCATATTCGCCTGATTTATGCAATACGTTTCTGACAGTTGCTCAGATTTATTCGCCGTTTTTTTTGTTCGGTATTGCATAATCCAATACGGTATGTTAAAATGATTTAGAGAAAATTTTTCCGAAAGGACAGAATAATTATCTATGAACGAAACAAAAAGAGAGATATATTCTTCGCTTGAAGCGATGCAAAAATCAAATTCAGATATTATTTCAAGACTAACCGACCGAGTGTGCCTCAGCGAATACAAGAGCCTTTGCCGCGAGGCCTCCGTTGACGGAAATCCAGTTCTTATCTGGAGCGACGCTTTGAATGCAGCGCTCCGTGAGCATCAGGTTGTCAGCATTCCGTCGTCAGATTCGCCTTACTATATAGACGAGCCGGTAATTATCCGGTCAAACCGCAGGATTGAAGCGCATAACGACGCAATTATCCGTCAGATGCCCGACGTTGATGTTCTGATGCTCAGAAATGAAAACGTAATAGACGGCACGCACGCTCAGACAAATCCGCTGCTGAGAGATGAAAATATATCGATCGACGGCGGATGTTGGGAAGAATCCAACAGGTACCGCCGTGGATACGGCAGATCAGGCAAATTCGACAGCGAGCGTTCAATGTACGGCGTATCAACATGTATGCTCTTTTCTGCAGTAAATCGTCTTACGCTGACAAATATGACCTTCCGTCACACCGCCGGTTTCTCTGTTCAGATAGGCAACGCTTCTGACATATGGTGCGAAAACATTCTGTTTGAGTCCTGCTACGCCGACGGACTGCACATCAACGGAAACACCGAAAATATCATAACCCGTCACATCTTCGGCGAGGTAGGAGACGATCTTGTAGCCCTGAATATGTATGACTGGCTCGATTCGTCCATAAACTTCGGAACAATGAAAAACGTATTGTGCGAGGATCTGAATCTATATTCTTCAAGTCCGTACAAGGCGATACGCATTGCTCCCGGCGTACACTGGTTTGACGACGGTTCGACTGTCGAATGCCGCGCGGAAAATATTATTCTCAAAAAAGTGCGCGGTATCATGAACTTTAAAATGTATCTTCAAACGCCCGGCTATTATCTCGGCACAGAGCCGGAAAAGGCAGCTATCGGAGGCGGAGACAACATTTTTTTCGATGATATTGAAATCGACCTGAAAAATCCTATCGACGGATTTGATAACTACCTTAACAGCGACCCGGTTACCGGATATATCGCTGCTTTTGAAATTGGTTCAAATATCAAAACGGTCACATTTGAAAATATTGTCTTGACTCTGCACCGCGACAAATATCCTCTTTCAAATCTTCTTAATGTCGGTCCGAAATCCGCTACATGCAAGTCCGGCGATGGCCAAACTTATGAATGCTTTGACCCATATCTCAACTGCACGGTTGACAAACTCGTTTTCAAAAATATAAATATAAACGGCGAAAAGCCTGATGATATTTCAGATTATATAAAAGTGATCATATTTGATCAGATTTACGATGCGCCGCGCAGTTCAGGTTCGGGTAAAGTCGGAAAAATCGTTTACGACAACTGACAAGAATGCATACTTGAAAAAAAACAGACATATTATTGTACAAACCTGCTTTAGGAGTATAATAATATGTCTGATTTATCTTTTTGCGAAAGCGAGCGATGCGAAGTGCTCGCCGACTACATAATCAAAAACAACGCAACCGTACGCAGCGCCGCCGGAAAATTCGGCATCAGCAAATCTACCGTTCATAAGGATGTAACCGAGCGTCTGAAAAATGTGAACCGCGGTCTATATAACGAGGTCAAGGAAATTCTCGAAAAAAACAAAGCCGAGCGCCACCTGCGCGGCGGCGAAGCGACAAAAATGAAGTATTTGCTCAGAAAAAAGAAATAACCGGAGAAATTTATTCCTTGAAATACTGATAAAAACCGCATTTTATCATGCCGTTATAAAGCTTTCTGACCTTGTCAGCATGCTTCCCGTAAAATTTTTCAAATTGCTCGTGTGAAGAAAGAATATAAATTTTCCACCTTTCAAGCGTTGAAAAATGTCTTCCCATTTTACGGTACAGTTCCTCCGCTTCTTTTACGTTCATCAGTCTCTCGCCGTAAGGAGGATTGCATACGATTGTTCCGCGTCTGCCCTGAGACGTAATCTTAAGCGCGTCCTGCTCAAAAACCCTGACCACGCTCTCCATACCGGCACGTTTTATCGTTTCACCGGCAATTTCAACCGCTTTCGGATCAATGTCCGAGGCAAAAGCTTCAAAATCTGACGAATGAACAGCAGAGCGCGCCTCTTCTCTTGCATCCTTCCAGGCTCTTTCGGAAATTACAGAATATTTTTCCGACGCGAATTTTCGATTAAGTCCGGGAGCCGTATCGGTCATCATCAGCGCCGCTTCCGCGGCTATTGTTCCAGAACCGCACATTGGATCCCAAAGCAGCACATTTTCACGAGGACGCGACAGCTTAACCATCGCCGCGGCAAGCGTTTCTCTGAGAGGCGCATCCGTCGAAACCGGACGGTAGCCTCGTTTATAAAGCCCTTCTCCGCTCGTATCGATCATAAGATAGGCGATATCCTTGAAAATAAAAAACACAACCTGATACAAAGTACCGGTTTCGGGAAGCGAAACCCTTCCGTATTTCTCACCAAGACGCACGGCAATCGCTTTTTTCACAATTTTCTGACAATCCGGTATACTGAACAACGAACTTTTAATTGAATGCCCCTTAACCGGGAACGCGCCGTCCGGCGATATCCATTCTTCCCACGGGAGAGCTTTCGTACCCTCGAACAATTCGTCAAAAGTATGTGCGGAAAATCGCCCGAGCTGTATCAAAATCCGCTCGGCAAATCTTGAGCCGATATTTACGCGCGGAATATCGTTTATTGATGCTTCAAACATAATTCTGCCGTCCAGATTTTCAATGCGCCTGAAGCCCATTCCGTCAATTTCTTCACCGAGGAGTCCCTCAAGTCCGAACATGCAAACTGCCGTTAAAACAATTTTTTCTGTTTCCATTTAATTATTCCATATATAAAACAATACCCAAAAAAACAAGGGGGCCGTGTTAATCGCGGACCCCCTGTTTAACTTACATTAACACTGCTTACTTTGCAACCGTTCCGAGAATGAACAGGAACGAAATGCGGTTTGCATATGCATAAGGAGCAAAATCCTTACGTAATACAAGCTTCGCGCTGTACATACTGGAAATTGCCGCTCTGGAAGCGCTCGTCTTTATCTCAGAACCGTGAGTAAGCGCTTTAAGAACCATCGTAGCGCTCTTTCTGGAAACCTCAACAAGCTTATTTGCGCTGAGAACGCGGAAAGTTACGAAATACATTTCATCAAATGTAAGCTTTTCCTTGTCGGCAATCGTCTTGCCTTTGAGATTTGCCTTGGATACATCGCAGCCTATCTCTTCAAGCATAGAAATTACTTCGTCATACGACAAGGTTGCTTCAGTATCGAGAATATCGGAATCCTTAAGAATTCCTTTTTCGACAAGATTCTTTATCGCAGCAACAGCGTCGGGATAATTCTTTATAACGTCGGTATAGTCAAACGGAACCTCGGTTTTGTATGTAAATGTCACTACGCGGCTGACGCGCATCTGACCTATGTAAGCTACTGCTTTGATTTCGACTGCTTTTTCGACAAGAGCAATCGGCTCGATATAGAGCTGAGACTTATTTGTAGGTTCTGTTCCGTCAAGAGTATAATAAATCTGAGCAACTCCGCCGGGTGTACCGAGTGAAACCTTGGTTCCGAACGGAACGGTTGCGTTATTCTTTACAGAAGCGTAAGGGACAAATGTTTCCCACTTAACGTAGTCAAAATCAGGCAATGTTATTTGTCCGCTGATCATTGCATAATACAGGTATCTGTAATAGCTGATCTGCATCCAGTTCGACGGCCAGAACGAAATTATGTACTGGATATAATCGAACGGTATATCGGGAATAATCGGCTTGGGAGGAATCGGAACGGACACGCAGTTTTTAGCGCAATCAAGACAATGCCATCTGTTGCAAACCGAGCAGAAATATACGTTGCCTTCTTTATCGCAGATCGGGCACTTGTTTATTTCAATACCGCCTGTATAATAATTTTTATACAGATAGTAGAACATTGAAACGGGATAATAGCGGCGCGCTTCGAATTCGTGGAAATGAACCTGGCCGCACTCAACGCACATCCATCCCATGCAGCTCTTGCAGTAAGCGACACAGTTTACACCGTGCTTTTCACATATCTGCTTCTCATTAACATCGCGGCAGCTGGGAGTACAGAAAGTGCAATGGAAATTTTGGCAGGAAGAGCAGTATCTCAGTGTCTTTTCGCCGCAAATCGGGCAGTTGAATCTGAAAAGGCTGAAGAATCTTTCCTGCTCGTCAGTAATTTCTCCGCCTTCATCGGGATATACCGGGAAAATCGGAATTGAGACATCCGGGAACTGAACAATTCCGGAATCTTTTTTAACGATAAGCGCGGGATTAAGAACGGTACCCTTAACAGACAGCTCGCCTTCAACAATCAGCGGAGCCTTCAAAGAAAGCGTTACGTTCTTTTCAACGACAACCTTAAATCCTTCGGGAATAACCCCTTGCGCTTCAAGAGTATAGTCGGCAATAAGAAACCATGTGTTAATGTCCAGGTTTTTCAGATAGCTTATCGTGTCATTGAACGACATCTTTGTTTGTGATTTAGATTCAACAAAACCGTCAGCTGATACTGCCATTACGGATACGCTTATTATCATCGCAACGGTTAGAATCAAAGCGATAGCTCTTTTTTTCATAATGATCTCCTTGTTGATTTTTATTTTCCTCCCGAAGCTCCATACGCGCCGAAGATACGCGCACGAAAGCTTTCAGCAGGTTTTACTCTCCGCCAGTCTCATTATAGCATCTTGACTAATATTTGTCAAGTGAACAGCAAAAAAATTCGCCCGGATTGTCCTTTTTAATACTATTCTGCGAAATATCCGCAAAGTATTTCAAAAGACACAAATCCGGGCGGCGTTTTTACGGAATACTGACGATTCCGTCAAACCCCTTGATAAAGCCGTTGACGTCCGCCGAACAAACGTCTCCCCCTATAACGTTGTTCCTGTATACCAATACGTTTGCATACACGGTTCCGTTATAATCGGGATAATTCGTGATACTGTATGTATATCGCATAACCTTTTTACGTCTGTATCTTGAAAGATCAAGTCCTTGCTGCTTCTGAAGATCGTTGTAAGCGGTAAACACCCTGTCGAATTCGTCCGGTATCGTAACTTCCTTTTCTTCAACGGGAGTTGAATCAACCGTCCATCCGAACTGGCTGAGAAACGCAATCCTGTCTTCGTTAGTTTTCACTTTGCTGAAATTAATTTTTGACACTCCCGAGTACATAAGACTCGCCGCCGTCGGAGCATGAGACGGTATCAGCGTAAGCAGTCCTATCAGCAGAACTGTCGACAGAAGCACAACTCCGACAAATTTCAGTGTTGAAGCGCGAAAAGAATAAACAAACATATTTGTGACCTTTCCTTTCCTAATTACTATACCGTAATTATATTGAAAGGCCGCATTTTTTATACCGGCGTATCAGACTTTTACGTCGACCTCACGTCCGAGCGCAAAAGAATAGACCGCCGTTACCGACACACGCTTTCCGAAAATCTTTTCACAGGCTTTTTTATAATAACCGAGCTGACGGAAATGACGTTCGCAAAGCAGCCTTTCAAAAGCGTCCTCGTCCCTCTTCATTCCAAACGGAATACGGTCTGTCTTGTAATCCGCAACGGTTAACGTACCGTCCGGATTCAGAAATACGCAGTCTATAACGCCCTGAATAAGAATTTCTTCGTTTTCGAGCGTTTCCTTTTTTATAGAATTCTCGGTGAAATCGCCTGCCGGAAGCTTTATATTAAACCTCAGCTCACGTCTCACATCCTCCGACTCCGACATTTTACGGTAAAAATCGCTTTTAAAGAAAGCGTCAAGCGCCGCTGTATCTGCTTTTTCCGCATCGGAAGCAGACATAAACCCGAGACGGCAAAGACGTTTTAGTTCGTTTTCAACGCCTCCGCTCTCCGCCATGCGAAAGTCGCAGAACTGCATAAACAGATGCGTTGCTGTTCCCTTTTCGGCAGCTCCAGCATATTCCGGCGCCTCGGTCAAAAAGCGAGGCGTTCTCATTTCGCTCTCAGATACATCGTCCGGCGAGCAGGAATCCTCCCCGGTATCCAAAACCGACGGCGAAAGATCGGACACCGAAAGCTTTGCGGGAAGCTTTGCTGCCGCGCCGTACGGATATTTGAAATCTATTATGCCGCGAATAAAGTTTTCATCTGCCGTTTCGGACGGTATATCAGGCTGTGAGGCGCATTCTTCAGAAGTTTTTCCGGCGGTTTCTTCCGCTTTTCCGTATGTAATTTCGCAGAGCCTTTCGCCGGATGATAAAACGGCGGAAAGAATCCAGTTTATATAGCATGCGTTCTTTTTAAGGTCATAAAGCGACGCAGACTGCAAAGAATCCGCATACGCCCGGCTTTTTTCGATAAGAGCTTCGGGATCGGATGATGAAGAAGTAATAATCAGTCTCTCTCTTGCGCGCGTCAGCGCCACATAAAGCACGCGCATTTCCTCCTCGCAAAGCTCTCTTAAGATCTCGCTGCCGAGCGCGCGCCTGAATAACGAGTCAAAATAAGCGTAACCCGTACGGTCGGTCAGCTTTGGAGCCACCCCGAGCTTTTTGTCAATCATAATTCGGCTTCGGATATCCGTGACGTTGATTTTCCTTGCTGTATCACAGAGAAAGACCACGGGAAATTCAAGTCCTTTCGACTGATGCACAGTCATTATCCTCACCGCGTTCGATCCCTCGTTGTCAGGCTTTGCTTTTTTGGGCGGGGCCGAGGAATCTATAACGCCGTTTACGTATGTTATAAAATTGTAAAGCCCCTTGAACGAACCGTTTTCAAAGCTCCGCGCCGTTTCGTACAGCAAAAGAAGATTTTCCCTTTTCAGATAGCCGTCTTCGCCGGATCCGATTACGCTCATAACCGCTGCGTCGTCGTATAAATACCTGAGAAGCTCATCTGTCTTCTCCGCTTCGGCTTTTGCTCTGTATTCTTCAAGTTTTTCAAGGAACCTGCCGCATTTTCCGGTCTCGTCAAACGGCAAGTAAGATCTGAGCGCTTCGTAAAGCGTTGTTTGGGGAGATGCGCTGCGTATTCTTACGAGATCGTCGAGAGAAAATCCGAAAAGCGGGCTCTTGAGCAGCCCGGCAAGGTATACGTCTCGTTCTGGATTGTTTATACAATTCAAAAGACACATAACCAATAGCACTTCCGGGGTTTCGAAAAGGCTTGACGGACCGTCGCTGCAGCAGGGGACGCCGCGTTTTTTCAGCGCTTCCTCAAGCTTTTCCGTCACTCCTCCGGAATTCTGCCTGAGCAAAACCGCAATGTCCGACGGACGTTTTCCCTCTTCTCCGATTATACCGGCAATACGTCCCGCAATATACTCCGCCTCTTCGCTGACTTTGTCTTCGCCTTCCGTTCCGACAACCGCAATTTCGGGAAGCATCTGCCCCACGACGCCCGTCTTTCCGAAAACGAGATCGTCCTCCCGAGAATACGGCGTTCCGTTTCCCGCCTTGAAAAGATATCCGCAAACACCGTTGACAAATTTTATAATCGGCTCGTCGCATCTGAAATTATGCTGCAAAAAGATTTTTTTCGTATCGTCCGAGCGGCGGTAGGACGCAAAAATTGACGGCTCGGCTCCGCGAAATCCGTATATGCTTTGTTTTATGTCTCCAACCATGAATCTTTTTGCGCCATTGACGCATTTTCCGCGCGAGATAAGCGAAAAAATCATATCCTGTACGTCGTTCGTATCCTGATATTCGTCAATCATTATCTCGTCGAAGCCCATAGCAACCTTTTCGGCAGTCTCCGGATCGCTCAGAAGAATCAGCGCAAGTCTTTCAAGGTCGTTGTAATCAAGAAGCGCGCGCCTGCGCTTTTCGGCTGTATACCGCTTTTCAAATTCCGACAAAAGCGTATACAAATCGCGGCAGAAAAGCGCAGAACGCTTTGCCGAATCTTCATAATCTTCTCTCGCGGTACGCAGGTATTTTCCTTCAAAAGCTTTTCTTTCGCCGGAAAAATCTGTCCGAAGAGATTTGTAAAACAGAATTTCAGGCGTCTGAAGCTCGGTTTTAACTCTTCCGAGCGGCGTCGGTTCATATTCCTTTACAAGCCGAAACGCTCCTGCCGTGTCGCGCCCAAGCAGTTCAAGCACGGCGGAAGTATGTGAAAGATCTGATTCAAATGATTTTTCGTATGGCAGAAAGTCCTGCTCCGCATTTATAAAATCCAGCGCGTTTTCGCAGACCTGTTTATATGAAATATAAAGCTCGCGCAGCTCATTGGCGGCAACTTCGCCCCATTTGGTGTCTTCAAACGGAAGCGAAGCCGCTTCCTCAAGCTCGTCTGCGCAGCGTTTTATAAAGTCTATGCCCTCTTTTTGCGACGATACTTTTGTATAGATTCCGGCGAAAACGTCCGCAAGCTTTTCGTCGCGCAGCGTTATGATATTATCAGTGAACGCCGAAAAATCCGCTATGCCGCTCTTTCCCGGCTCCGCGTTGTAGTAACTCTCGACCGTATCGTCCATAATTCTGCGAATAAGCAGCTTCGTCTGTGCTTCTTCCGCAACACGGCTCTTTGCGGATATTCCGAGCTTCTGAAAATTGTTTTTGATAAGGTCGAGGCAAAAACTGTGAATCGTTGATATTTTCGCCTGAGGAAGCAGATTTTTCTGCCGCCTCAGCCTTGCTTTTTCGTTCGGATGCTCGCGCATCGCCTTGTTTAATGCGTCTCCGACACGTTCGCGTATTTCAGAAGCCGCCGCTTTTGTAAAGGTTACAACGAGCAGACGCGTTATATCAATAGGTTCGTCGCCGTCAGTTATCAATTTAATGATACGCTCGGTAAGCACCGCGGTTTTTCCCGAACCCGCTGCGGCAAAAACAAGGATCGTGTCCGACCGGTCATTTATCGCTTCAAGCTGACTTTCAGTCCATTTTCGTTCATTCATCTTCCGAAACCGTTCTCTTTCCGTCTCCGCGCCTGCAAACAGGCAGCATTGCACAATATCTGCACGCATCGTTCCTGCTGTCCCGGATAGGTTCCGCACAAGCCCTTCCGTTTTTCATTTCAAAGCAGATATCGCGAATTTTCGATTCAATGTCGTTCATAAGCTTTCCGAATCCCTCCACGGTTTCAAGAGGCATTGCCGTTGAAAAGCCGCCGTCCTTTTTAAGCTTAACAGGTATATAACGCCCCTCAAGCTTTTTCTCCATAGCCTTCAGGACATCTGCGTCATTGATAAGCATACCGCTGCGTTTAAGAGAGGCGGCAACTCTGCTCATAACCTCGCTCTCGTCCGTTTCAGGATCGACCGTTATTCCGGGCAGCTTTGCGGAATAGTACAGAACTCCGGCAGGAACCGCTTTTTTGCCGCTGCCGCCGACGGAGTCGAGAAACGCGCCGCCCTTGTCGTTCCATATCGAAAACAAATAAAGCAGCATCTGAAGATTCAGTCCTCGGCTGATATCCGACATGGAAAAATCCTTTGTCCCGGTCTTGTAATCAACAACACGGAAATATACGTCGCCGTTATGTGAAAAAATATCCACACGGTCAACGATACCGTAAATGTATGCGGAAGTTCCGTCGGGAAGAGGAATTTTGAGTGGCGGCACCGCGCCGCGCGTGCTGTCGTTCGATATGGGAAGCTCAAACAGCGCGGGTCTGAAATCACTCTGCCTGAATTCGTCTGTCAGGTCCTTCATAAGCAGATACACGGTCTTCTTTAATCTTGTAAACAGCGCCGCCATACGATTTGTTGCCTTACGGCCGGTGCCGCAGTCTCTGAACAGCGCCTCGGCGCACTCTTCAACAAGCTCTCCGGCAAGCTGCCTGAGCTTTTCGCCGTCAAGCTCGGGGTCAATTTTGCCGTCCGGCAAAACCGCACGCCTCATGAATTTTTCGAGTATTCTGTGAATTATATTTCCTGTGTCCGCAGCGCCTATATCAGCCTTCCTGTCCTCGTTTAGTCTTACAATATATTTGCAGCTGTAACCGAATGCGCACAAGACGTAAGAATCAAGTCTCGACTGAGTCATACTGACGTTTCCTCCGAACAGAAGTTTTGCCGTGTCCTCCCCGAGCTGTTCGTTTTCAGCTCCGAGAGGCATAAGCGCCGCTTCATATTTTCGTCTGAACTCTTCGTTTTCATATAATATTTCATGAAGCTTATTACCGAACGGCGTTTTTTCAAACGAATACCTGAACGCAGTCCCGGCGTCTGCAATTTTTTCACATGACGGCATATCGCGCCACTTTTTCGGACTGAGCAAAGGAAACAACACTTGAAGTTCTGCGCACAAACCGGACGGCTTTAGGGCTTTTCCGCCCATATCCGCGCCGGAATACAGCACAGTTACGCTTTCTGAAGCGCAAAACACGGATTTATAAAGCAAATAAAGCTCGGAAACAGTCCTCTGCTCCCCGGACACGGACAGTTCGATGCCGTACGTTTCAAGTGCAACGCGTTCGTTTTCTGAAAAAACGCCTTCATCAAACTGCGACTTCGGGAACGAGCCTTCGTTTGCTCCGATGATGTACACATGCTTAATGTTTCCGGTTCTGAGACGGTCTGCGGAACCGATAATCACTTCATCAACAGTCGCGGGAAGCACTCCGATGTCCGTCTCTCTTATAACAAAGGAAAGCAGTTCTCCGTACTGCTCTGGCGTAACCGAAAGCTCTCCGGCAGCATAAACCAGCTCGTCAAGCGCATCAGACAGCGCATTCCAAAGCTGTACGCCCTCTATTCCGCTTTTTTTTGCGGACCGCTCGTCGGCGCCGCTCTCGCGCAAAAACCTAAACAAAGCCTCGGACGCCGAACGTACGGACGTCTTTTCGTCGGCAAACACATCAAACAGTTTAATAAGCGGCACAATAAGCTTTTCCCGCGCCGCGTTGACTTTTACAAGAAACTCCCGTCCCTCTTCGGAAATTTCTTCTTTGTAGCCGTCCGGATTCATGCTCCAACCGTATTCATCATACCAGCGGGAACCGTTTATATTCCATTTTTCAGTATAATACTCAATCGCGTCGCATTCTTCTGACGTTATATCTGTAAATCCTGTTTTTATGTATGAAATAACGTCCTCACGCCGCCAGCCTCCGGTTCTGATTTTAAGAGCGGCGATTATCAGTCTGAAAAGCGGCTTCTCGCACAGATCAACCCGTTTTGACATATGGTACGGGATTTTGAGTCTTTCAAGCGCGGAATCTATAACACCGTTCCAGGAGTCCGCGTCACGCGCAACCACCGCGATATCGCGGCATCTGGCTCCCTCGCGAAGTTTTTTCATTATGTCGCAGGCGACCGCATCGGCCTCGGAATAAATATTTTCGCATTCGATTATTCTTATCGCTTCATTCGGCTGATCAAACTGGCCGGCGTTCTCCGAAAAAAGATTTTTTTCGGCAAAGCGCAGTTCGTCATTTTCAAAGCGGGGCCGCCCGGTAAGCACTGTTTTCCGAAGCTCGGCGCCGGATGAAGCGCAAAGCCTTTCAAGCCGTCTTCCGGACTGTACGTTAACGCCGAACAGCTCTCTTTTGTCATCCGGGTCGTAGCCGAGCGTTACCGCAACACGCTCCGCCTGACGGAAAATTCTGCTTATAATATCGTATTCCTGTTTTGTGAAGCCGTCGAAAGAGTCGATAATCACAGTCGCCCCGCTGAAGAAACCGTTAACCGAAAGAAGCTCCCCGGCTTTGGTCAGATCGTCGGCCGGGTCGTCGTAATGCTCCTTAAGCAGAGCGTAATACGCCGCGAGTATGACGGATATATCGGCAAGCTTTCCGGCCAGCGTAGGATTTTCACTTTGGAGGTCTTTTGAGGCGTCGCTCAGTTGCCGCAGCGAAACCGAATACTTTTTAAATTCGTCCGCGGCGGAAAGCAGCAGCGGCACAAATCTGTCGCAGGACTCAAGCATTCCTCCGTACTCGCGCAAAGCCGGCGCGACGCTGAACAACGCCTGCCACATTATGAGCGCACAGGCGCCTCTCCTGACATAATTGAAGGAAAGTCCCCCATACTCGCGAAACACGCGGTTGCACAGCCTCTTGAAATTAAGCACTTCCAATCTGTCCGTCGGAAAAGCTCCGTCGGTCATATCGGCGATGCGGCGCTCGGTCATAAGCGCCTGCTGCTCCGGCACAATGACGAATACCCTTTTTCCCTCTGAAAGCGCTTCAACGGTAAGTTCGGCGGCCGCGGTGCTCTTGCCGCTCCCAGCGCCTCCGTAAATAAATGTTACCATACCTGCTCCTTTTTAAAAAAAAACGGCGGCTCGCGGCGCAATTCGCCGGAGCCGCCGTACCGGTCATTCGTCCAGATCAATATCGGACATATAGCGCGACCCGTTTTGGGCTATGAATTCTTTTCTTGCCGGAAGATTGTCTCCGAGAAGAGTCTCAAATATGTAATCGGTTTCCTTCGCGTCGGCTTCGGTTATGCGGATAAGCCGTCTGGTCTCCGGATTCATTGTTGTCTGCCACATCATGTCGGGCTCGTTTTCACCGAGTCCCTTCGAACGCTGAAGCGTGTACTTTTTACCGTCAAGCTTCTTTGTTATCGCGGCAAGCTCTCCCTCTGTATAAGCAAAATACGTTTCTTCCTTGGTATTTATTTCATACAGCGGAGACTCGGCGATATAAATTCTTCCTTCCCTGATAAGAGTCGGCAGCAGCCTGTAAAACAGCGTGAGAAGCAGCGTCCTTATCTGAAATCCGTCCTTGTCGGCATCGGTACACAAAATAATTTTGCTCCATTTGAGCTGAGAAATATCAAACGGAACAAGGTCTCCCTTGACCTTTCCTTTAATCTCGACGCCGCAGCCGATTACCTTAAGAAGATCGGTTATTATCTCGCTTTTGAAAATTTTCTCGTACGGACTTTTCAGACAATTCAGAGTTTTTCCCCGCACCGGTATAATCGCCTGAAATTCCGCCGCCCTTGCAAGCTTGCAGGAAGCCAGCGCCGAATTTCCTTCAACAATATAAAGCTCGCGCCGCTCGGGATCCTTTGAACGGCAATTCACGAATTTTTCAACGCGGTTTGATAGATCCGTCACGCCGGTCAGTTTCTTTTTCAGATCGAGGCGCGTTGATTCCGCCTGCTCGCGGCTTCGCTTGTTTATCAGCACCTGAGAGCACATCCTGTCTGCTTCAACAGGACGTTCGGCAAAGAACACCTCAAGATTGTGCTTGAGAAACGTCGTCATTGCTTCGGCGATAAACGAGTTTGTAATTGCCTTTTTTGTCTGGTTTGCGTACGATGTCTGCGTCGAAAAGCTGTTTGTAACAAGAACCAGACAGTCTTCAACGTCGGCAAATGTTATTTTCGATTCGTTTTTGTTATATTTTCCGTTTGCTTTCAGATATTTGTCAACTTCCGAAACAAACGCCGACCGAACCGCGCGCTCCGGAGAACCTCCGTGTTCAAGAAAGCTTGAATTGTGATAATACTCAATGACGTTTGTTGTGTTTGAAATGCAGAAAGCGGCTTCGATCTTCAGCTTGTATTCGTCCTTGTCGTCCCTGTCTCTTCCCTTTGTCTCGGTTTTCCACAACACGGGCTGAGTCAGAGTATCTCCTCCGGCAAGCTCGGCAACATAATCAATTATTCCGTTTTCATATATATAATCAAATTCCTCGGGCTTTTCTCCGGCAAGCCATTTCAGATGAAATCTGATTCCGGAGTTAACGACCGACTGCTTTTTCAGCATATCGGAAAAATATTCAAGAGGAATATTTATATCCGTAAAAACATCAAGATCCGGCTTCCAGCGAACGACCGTTCCCGTTCTTTTTTCTTTTTTTGAAAGCTCTGTAATTTCAAGCTCTCCAACCGGCTCTCCTTTTTTGAACGATATACTGCTGCACTGCCCGCCGTTGTACGAGCGCACGTCCATATATTCAGAGCTGTACTGAGTTGCGCACGCTCCGAGTCCGTTGAGTCCAAGAGAGTATTCGTAAGCGGAGGAGCCGTCGTTGTTGTTGTATTTTCCTCCGGCATAAAGTTCGCAATAAATAAGCTCCCAGTTATAACGTCCTTCCTTTTCGTTGAAGCCGAGAGGAACTCCCCGTCCGAAATCTTCAACCTCAATCGAAAGATCGGGATATACGGTTATATTTATGACATTACCATAGCCCTCGCGCGCCTCATCGACAGAATTTGAAATTATTTCAAAAACCGAATGCTCACAGCCCTCGAGTCCGTCCGATCCGAAAATTACGGCGGGACGCTTGCGCACTCGGTCGGCGCCCTTAAGCGAAACAATGTCCTGATTTGTGTATTCGTGTGTCTTTTTCGGCATTATCTTATCCCGTTTCTTTACAATTTGTTATTGTTTAATAAAAACATTTGCTGTATAATTATAATATGGATATTATTGAATACTTCAGTTCGATGTCGCTTGTCTGCGGAATCGTTCCGGTAAGCGAATGTAAAATCAATCGCCCGTATCTCATCGAACGTGCGGGCTTCACACCGGTCAGCGTCATTATGATAGCCGCGCCGTACCGCTGCGCGCCTTACGACGACCGCAATATTTCGATATATGCGGTTCCGCGCGATTATCACTGCTTTTTCAGAACACTTTTCGAAAGCTGTGTACCGGAGCTTGAAAAAGCCCATCCCGGATTTCGTTTCGCGGAATTTGCGGACCATTCCCCGATTGCCGAGGTAGACGCCGCGCAAAAGGCGGGTCTCGGAGTTATAGGAGAGAATAATCTTCTGATTAATCCGACATACGGTTCGTACATTTTTCTCGGCGAAATATTAACCGATCTGACGCCCGAAAAATACTCCGCACCTGTTGAAAACCGATGCTTAAAATGCGGAAAATGCAGGATGAGCTGCCCTGATCCGAACGGCTGCCTTTCAGCCCTGACGCAAAAAAAAGGCGTGCTGACCCCCGATGAGGAGGAAAAAATACGAAAAACCGGCTGTGCATGGGGCTGCGACATCTGTCAGAGCGTTTGTCCGATGAACAAAAGCGCAAAGCTGTCCGGCGTCGGATATTTCAAAGAAGGCGCCAACCCGCATATTACAACGGATTTGATTTTGGAGATGAGCGATAAAGAATTCGGAGAAAGAGCGTATTCCTGGCGCGGCCGAGAGTGTATTCTGCGCAATCTTCGCATAATCGGCTGCTGATTATATTCATCTTAATTGTAACACATTTACATTCTGTTGTCAATATCGGAGGGTCGGCGAGGCGGTTCGTCCGACTTATTTGTGTTGACTTTTTACATGTTATGGTTTATAATTGACTATAAGTATTTTTTTAAATATGTACATTTTTGAAACAAACCGGAAGCGGGTGTAATTTTTGAAATCAGCAGCTTTTTTAGTAATAAACGGACCGAATCTTAATATGACCGGTTCGCGCGAAAAGGATGTATACGGAAGCGAGACTCTCGACGAAATAAACGCCGGAATAACCGCGTCTGCGGAAACGCTCGGAGCCTCCGTGTATTTTTTTCAGTCGAACCATGAGGGAGACATAATCGACCGCATACAGACCGCGTCTGAATTTTATAACGGGATAATTATCAATGCCGGCGCGCTTTCGCACTATTCATACGCAATACGCGACGCGATCTCAGCCTGCGAAATTCCCTGCGTCGAAGTCCATATGTCAAACATTCACGCGCTCGAAAGCTTCCGGAACAATTCCGTTATATCCGCCGTCTGCAAAGGCACTGTAAGCGGTTTCGGCGCGTTCGGCTATCATCTGGCGCTTGCGGCGCTCGTTGAAAGCATAAAGGCATAGTCCGGGAGTTTTATATGGGTCGGTTTATCGTTATAGACGGGCTTGACGGCTCCGGCAAGGAGACGCAGGCCGAGCTGCTCAAAGAAAAAATTGAAAAAGACGGAAAAAAAGTCAGAATGATTTCTTTTCCCGACTACAATAACGTAAGCTCGTGCTTTGTAAAAATGTATTTGAACGGCGAGCTTGGCAAAGATCCCTCCGATACGAACGCATACGCCGCCTCGATGTTTTTCGGCGCGGACAGATACATTTCGTACCGCACCGACTGGCGCCGCGATTACGAGGACCCGGAAACAACCGTAATTGCCAACAGGTATACGACCGCAAACGCCGTTCATCAGCTGTCAAAGCTGCCCCGCACACAATGGGAAGAATTTTTGAATTGGCTTTGGGATTTTGAATACGAAAAGCTCGGAATCCCAAAGCCCGACAACGTAATATATCTTGAAATGCTGCCCGAAATATCTCTGCGGCTGATTTCAAAGCGCGCGTCGGAAACCGGAAGAAAAATCGACATTCACGAAGCAGACGCCGGATTTCTTGAACGTTCATACGAAGCGGCGCTCTATGCTTCGAGCCGTCTCGGGTGGACTCAAATAAAATGCTACGAAAACGGCGAGCCCGTTTCAAGGGAAACAGTGCACAAAATGATAATCGACGCTCTCGGAACAATCTGACCCTGAATTATTTGCGGGTTCGGAATATTTTGTACTTTTCAGAAAAGGATAATAAATTATGGTATTGATGTTTCTTGCCGACGGTTTTGAGGAAACCGAAGCGATTGCGCCGTTGGATATGCTTCGCCGGGCGAATGCCAACGTTAAAACCATTTCGATATCCGATAGTCTCAGTGTAAAAGGCGCTCACGGGATAAGCGTCTGTGCAGACCTCGTTATTTCAGACATAAAAAATGAAACTCCGGAAATGATAATTCTTCCCGGAGGAATGCCCGGGACCAAAAACCTGAATATGTGCGAACCGCTGAAAAAGCTGTTGACAAGCACATATGAAAACGGCGGTTACGTATGCGCAATCTGCGCGGCGCCGATGGTTTTAGGCGGTCTAGGTCTGCTTAAAGGTAAAAAAGCGACATGTTTTCCAGGATTTGAGGAACATTTACTCGAAGCCGTCGTCACAAATAAAAAGGTTGTGCGTGACGGGAAAATTATCACCGCATGCGGAATGGGCGTCGCCATCGAATTCGGCGCGGAACTGGTCGCCGCGCTCAAGGGCAAACTGGAAGCGGAAAGAATAATCAAGGCAATTCAAAAAGACTGACCTGAATAAAATTGCCGGAAAGAAGGACGACGTGAGCCTCGTTAAAACCGAAAAAGACGCAATAAGAACGGCTGCTGCGGCAAAGCGGCGGCAAATTCCGGCAGAAATAAAACAAAGCACTTCAAAGGCAATGTGCAGCATATTTACTTCGCTCGCCTCGTTCAGATATGCGGACACTCTGCTTATGTTCTTCCCGATGAAGGACGAACCTGATGTAACATATATCGCCGAGGAGGCTTTGGCAAAAGGCAAGCGTATCGCTTATCCGAAATGCTCAAAAGAAGATTTTTCAATGGTATTCCATTTAGTTAACTCACCGGCCGAACTGGTACGCGGAGCATACGGCATAATGGAGCCTCCTGATGACGCTCCGGTTTACACTCCGGGCTCCGACTCGCACGACGTATGTATAATTCCGGCGTTGGCTTTCGATATATGCGGCAACCGTTTGGGATACGGAAAAGGATATTATGACCGCTGGCTTCCGTTTTTTTCAGGACTTAAGGCAGGGGTTGCAATATCTGATTTTGTGTTCGACGCTCTTCCTCACGGAAAATTCGACTGCCTGGTCGACATTATTGTCACAGAAAAGGGAGTGATTATTCGAAATGAAGCTTAAAGCCTCGCTTACTGCTCCGCTTTTCTCCCTTGTTCTGTTTGCCCTCGTCTTTGCAACACGGCTTATTGACACAGAAAAACTCGGGCAGGGCGTCAACTACTGTCTGTCGGTTATCGCGCTTCAGCTCATCGTGTTTGTTATACCGGCTATATTCTTTATACGTCTCAAGGGCGTCGGACAATCTCAAAAGCTGCGTCTCGGGCTTTTTCCGCCCGGCGAAATCGGAATTGTCATACTAACCGCAGTTTCTGTCGTAACCTGCTCAATCCTTATCCGCTGCGCGCAGATATACGCCGGAGTCGAAGAGATTAATTATTCGCTTTATAATCTGTACTTTCCCCAAAATCAGGAAGGAGCCGCAAGCTCGCTTTATACATTCATAACCTTTGCGCTTACGCCCGCAATCTGCGAGGAATTTGTATTCCGTTCCGTTTTGCTCTCGGAATATAACGAATCCGGCGCCGGTTCCTTTGCCGCGGTCGCGTCGACGTCGCTGCTGTACGCAATGCTTAGTTTCAGCGCAGTTCAGACGCCTGTTTACGCTTTATGCGGAATTGCGTTCGCTTTTCTTACATACGTGACCCATTCCGCCGTCGCTTCGGTAATTGCTCATCTTTTGTTCAATATTTACGCCGTATTCGGAGAAAAATATATTATTGAAATTATAAAAAAACCGGAAAATATCGTATTCTTCATTTTTTCCGTTACAACACTCTTTATAGTGTCCCTGATTTTTGTTTTCAGCGAAGCGGAACGAATAAACAAAAAATACGCCTCCGGCGGATTCCGCACTCCCGACTACGCACAGAAACGTATCGACGCAAAAAAGGATTCAACGGCTGACAAAGTTAAAAACACGGTGGAATCTCTTCTTTCTCCGACTATGCTGCTGTGTATTCTAATGTTTGCGATAATAACTTTCGGTTTAAAATAAACTGAAGCACAAATTCTTACACCGCTTTTGCGGCAAGTTGTTTAAATTAATTGGAGGATCGTTTTTGAATGCACGATCAGAACGGTTTTGAAAAAAAACAGAATAATGAAAAACACCCCGCTTTCAACAGCGGTCAGGACATAACGCCTGTAATAACGTCGAGACGAACCGTCAGAAGCGACGCGGAAGCCGTATCCGGGAGCACAACTGGAATCAGACGAAGCACGAATACTTCAGGAAGCCGTCCGCGTCCGACATCCGCAAACAGCGTTCAAAGACCTGTTTCTTCGCAAAAAAGGAACGAAATACAGACAAACTCAAACGTCAAAGCAAATCCAAACGTTCGTACAAACTCAAATGTACGCACAAGCTCAGACGCCAACGCAAACTCAAACGTTCGCACAAACTCCGTCGTTCGGACAAATTCAAATGTTCGCACAAACTCAACCGTTCGGGCAAACGGTTCTCAGGTTCAGGTCCGCGAAGGCGCAAAGCGCGTTCAAAACAAGCCCGTTTTGCCGCAGCGCACGGCACAAAAGCACGTTAATCCTTACAAAGACAAAAGCGACTTTACGCCTATTTATACCGAAAAGCCTCCGAAGCGCCGGAAAGTAAGCGATGACGACAGTGCCGGATCTGCGCTTTCAAGTCTTCTTAAGGCAGTAATTTATATAGTCTGCATTTTGATCGTGTCTGGATTTCTTTCGTATTTCGGCATTTCTATCGGAAACGACGTGTTTGCGCTTGTAAAAAGCGGTTCCGACGTCGAAATAACAATAAACGATATGACAACCGTCGAAGACATTGCCGAAGCGCTGAATGAAAATAATATAATTAAATATCCGTCAATTATGAAGCTTTACGCTTCTCTCAGAAAAGATAACGGAAAATTCGTTGCCGGAACATACACAGTCAGTCCGAATATGAGCTACGACATGCTTCTTGAAGTATTCAAAGGGCCGAAATCTGTCGCCAAAGAAGTCCGTATAACAATTCCGGAAGGATATACCGTTGACGACATAATTACGCTTTTCGTTGACGGCTACGGAATGGGAACACGTGAAGGTTTCATAAATGCAATACAGTATTATGATTTCGATTATTGGTTTGTAAAAGAGCTGGACGAGCTTCCCGAAGGAAGAAAATACCGGCTCGAAGGTTATCTGTATCCCGATACGTACTATTTCTTTTCAACATCTTCCGAAACGACTATCATATCAAAATTCCTCGATAATTTCAATACCAAATTCGACGAACGCTACCGTGAAAGATGCGAGGCAATGAATATGACCGCCGATCAGATTGTCACGCTGGCATCGATAATTCAGATGGAGGCAAAATTCGACGTCGAATATTCAAAAATATCCTCCGTTTTCCACAACCGACTGAATAACCCGAAGTATGAAACGGCCGGCAAGCTTGACAGCGACGCAACAGTTCAGTATATTCTCGAAGAGCGTCACGAAAACCTCACAAAGGAAGAGCTTAATATCGACAACCGGTACAATACGTATTTGTACAAAGGTCTTCCGCCCGGAGCAATAACAAATCCCACCACAGTCGCCATAAACTACGCGCTCTTCCCTGCAACCACGGGCTACTACTACTTTGTTGCACAAAAAAATGGTTATTCATTGTTTGCGGAAACTTATCAAGAACATCTGAAAAACGTTGCTTCCGTCAAGGCGGGCTGATGCATTATTCATAAAATTGTTAAATAAATGAAAATTATTCAGAATTCCACTTGTATTGGCATTGTTTTTGAGATAAAATAAAGTGTTGGTAAAGATAAAAAAATATTTTTGTTTTAAGGAGATTTATCCATTATGGCAGTTAAAGTTGCAATTAACGGTTTTGGCCGAATCGGTCGTCTCGCTTTCCGTCAGATGTTCGGAGCTGAAGGCTATGAAGTTGTTGCTATAAACGACCTCACCAGCCCGGCAATGCTCGCTCATCTTCTCAAATATGATACCGCGCAGGGCGGATATTGCGGCAAGATCGGCGAAGCCGCTCACACAGTCTCCTCCAAAGAGCCCGTTTTTGAAGAAGACGGCAAGACCGTAAAGGTTCCCGGTTCCATTACAGTTGACGGCAAGGAGATCACAATATACGCAATGCCCAAGGCTCAGGATCTTCCCTGGGGAGAGCTTGATGTTGACGTTGTTCTCGAATGCACAGGATTCTATACCTCCAAGGAAAAATCCATGGCGCATATCAATGCCGGAGCAAAGAAAGTTGTTATCTCCGCTCCCGCAGGAAACGACCTCAAGACAATAGTTTACAGCGTTAACGAAAAAACACTTACAAAAGACGATCAGATAATTTCCGCAGCGTCCTGCACAACAAACTGCCTTGCTCCCATGGCAAAGGCTCTTAACGATTACGCTCCCATCCAGAGCGGTCTCATGTGCACGATTCACGCTTACACCGGCGACCAGATGATTCTCGACGGTCCTCACAGAAAGGGCGACCTCCGCCGTGCACGCGCAGGCGCAGCAAACATTGTTCCTAACTCCACCGGCGCCGCAAAGGCTATCGGTCTCGTTATCCCCGAACTGAACGGCAAGCTCATCGGTTCTGCTCAGCGCGTTCCCGTTCCGACCGGTTCAACCACAATCCTTACCGCAGTCGTTAAGGGCAAAGACGTTACAAAAGAAGGCATCAACGCCGCAATGAAGGCAGCATCTTCAGAGTCCTTCGGTTACAACGAAGATCAGATCGTATCCTCCGACGTTATCGGTATGCGTTACGGCTCACTCTTCGACGCAACTCAGACAATGGTTTCCAAGGTTGACGACGACACCTATGAAGTTCAGGTTATCTCCTGGTACGACAACGAGAACTCCTACACGTCTCAGATGGTTCGTACAATAAAGTACTTCGCTGAGCTCAACTGATCTATTTTAAACTGAAATTATCATCAATAAAGCACGGCCGGACGCCTTTTACTCAGGCAGTCCGGCCGTGTTTTTTCTTTGTCTTTTAATCC
>JAQXSY010000028.1 GCA_029219205.1 Bacillota bacterium
CTCCGTTTATGTATTCGAATACGCCGATTCCGTCGGAAAAGCTAAGCTTCATTTCGGTTATCCCGCCTGCGATTCCGGTCATTCGGAAGGTTTTTCCGTTAACCGCCAATGCCTTGGGAGAATCCGCTTCTCCTTCAACGACGGGAGGCTTAAGCGAAGCGTTCCTTTCGCACAGACGCGCGTATGAAGCGGCGTTCTCCGGCAGCGCTTCGTCCTTTGCGGCGTATACTACCTCTTCAAAAAGCGCGGAGTATATCTCTGCGTTCTTCTCTTCCGCATCCGGTCCCTGATCGTCCGCGCAGCATACGAACACAATATCCTTGTCCGGTACGCATACCGCGATCTGATGTCCCATTCCGTGGAACGAAAAGCTTCCGTCACGCGTACACCAGATCTGATAGCCGTAGTGCGAGCCGGTGTCGCTGTGCGTCTCGACAATCGGCGAGACCGCGCGCTTTACGTACCATTCCGGTATGAGCTGCTTTCCTTCCCAGCAGCCGCCGCGTAAAAACAGCAGCGCATACTTTGCGAGCTCCCGGACCGTTCCCATAACGCCCGAGCCGCCCCAGGAATATCCGTCCGGACTCTTTACGCACCAGATGTCGTCCGATATGCCGATCTCGCGGAAGATTTTTTCTTTCATATAGTCCAAAAACGGCATTCCGGTTACGCGCTCAACCAAAGCGTCGAGTATGAAGGTTGCGCTTGTATCGTATTTAAAGGACGTGCCGGGTTCGCGGTCGCAGGGTGTGTTGAAGAACGAGCCCGCCCAGTCGTCAACGAAATTGCGCGGCGCGTCGGTGCAGTAGGTCGGCCAGCAGAACGGCGAACGCATTGTCAGAAGGTCCTCGACCGTTGCTCTCATAACTCTTTCGTCGGGATGCTCCGGAAGCAAATCCTTAAAATAATCCGCAACATGATCTTCGAGACTCAGACGTCCCTCTCCGATAAGCAACCCCACCGCGCCGGACACAAACGACTTCGACACCGAATACAGCCTGTGTCTGAACGAACGGTCAAACGGAGGCACATACCCCTCCGACACGATCTTTCCGTTTCGTATAATCAGATACCCGTGAAGATTTATTTTTGCTTTTTCAAGCCTGTTAAGCAGCTTCATTACCGCCTCCGACGGTATTCCGACGCTCTCCGGCTCAGCTACCGGAAGAGGCTTTTTCTCTGTCATGGTTTTTTCCTCCGTTTTAATTTTTTATATGCTTAATCCGTTTAATCATGCGGCAGGGCGCTTTATTCCGACGTCTTTTTCTGCCACTTGTGCTTGTCTTTAAGATCCTCGTATATAATCCGGTAGCTTTCGTGACGCGGCGCCGGAATTTCGCCGCATTTAACCGCGTCAATTACCGCGCAGCCCTCTTCCGTGCGGTGCGTACACTTTGTGTAGCGGCATTGGCCCAGATACGGCGCAAATTCGCGGAAATTGTACGGCAGATCCTCCTTTGAGAAAAAGTCGAACGACGTAAAATCAAGCAGTCCGAAACCGGGCGTGTCCGCGATGTAGCCGCGCTCGCCGCCTCCGAGCAGCTCGGACATGCAAAAGAGCCGCACGGTGCGGGTCGTGTGCCGTCCCCGGGATATTTTTTTGCTGATTTCTCCCGTCCGAAGCGACAGCTCCGGGAAAAGCTTTGTCATAAGCGTGGATTTTCCGACGCCGGACGCTCCCGCAAACGCAGACGTCAGTCCCGACGCTTTGTTTTTTATAAATTCGTATACTTCCGACACGTCGCCGTCCGAGCGCGTCACAAATGCGTTTATTTTGCAGGAGCGGTATATGTCCTTAAGCTCTTCGGCGCGTTTTATGTCAAGGTCGCTCTTGGTTACGACGACAACCGGCTCAATGCCGTTCTGCTCGGCTATTGCGATGAGCTTGTCCGCGTTTACCGTGTCCGGATCCGGTTTTGCCGCCGCAACGACGACAAAAAGCATGTCGAGGTTTGCCATGGGCGGTCTTAAAAGCGCGTTTTTGCGTTTTTCCACCGAATATATGAAAAGACCTCCGGCGCTTTTACCGTCCAAAGAGGCTCTGAGCTCAACATTGTCTCCGACAAGCACCTTTAAGCCCTCGTGGCGGAACACGCCTCTTGCCGGACATTCATAAGTATCGCCGTCCTCGGTCCTAACCGTGTATATTCCGCCCTCGCTTCCGGTTACCCTCCCCCTAATAAGCTCCGTTTCCATTCAAACTTCCTTTTTCGTTTCGCCGTATTCCATTATCAGCTTCGTTTCGATTGCGTCCGCCAGCGCCTGACGGCTCGCTTCGATTATGTCGTTCGACACGCCTATCGTGTTCCATACGCGTACTCCGTCGGTCGTTTCTATGAATACGCGGACCTTTGACGCGGTCGTGTCGGTTGAATTGAGCACGCGCACCTTGTAGTCGGACAGACGCATTTCCTTCATCGTCGGGTAAAACGGCACCAGCGATTCCCTCATCGCAAGGTCGAGCGCGTTTACCGGGCCGTCGCCCTCCGCCGCCGTAATCCCGGTCTTTCCGTCAACCTCAATCTTTATCAGCGCCGTGCACAAGCTTCCCGACGGAGACTCGTTTATGCTTACCTGGAAATTGAGTATTTCGTAAAATTTTCTTCTTATGCCCAGAGCCTCGCGTATCAGCAGCATAAGCGACGCCTCCGCGTTCTCATACTGATATCCCCGGCTCTCGCGCTCCTTGATAAGTTCGAGCGCGCGCTTGACCTCCTCGCTGTCCTTTGTCAGCCCCGGTTTCAGCGACGCCGTTTTTTCAATGACCGCCGCCCGCCCCGAAAGCTCCGACACAAGCAGGTTTCTCTCGTTTCCGACAAGCTCCGGCATAATGTGCTCGAACGAACGCGGCGATTTTCTGACCGCGTCTATATGCATACCCGCCTTGTGCGAGAACGCGTAGCCGCCGACAAACGGCTCGCTGTCGTTGAACGGCAGGTTCATTATCTCATTTATATATCTTACGCTCCGGGTCAGACCGCGCATACTTTCCTCCGGTATGCAGCCGTACCCCATTTTGAGCTGCAGCAGCGGTATCAGCGTGTTCAGATTTGCGTTTCCGCAGCGCTCGCCTACGCCCGACACCGTACCCTGTACCTGTTCGGCTCCGCTCAGCACCGCTTCAAGCGACGCCGCAACCGCCATTCCGAGGTCGTTGTGGCAGTGTATGCCGAGCTTCGGCTCCGGATACCGGCTTTTTACCGCCGCGGTAACCATTCCGATAACGTCTGGCAGCGAGCCTCCGTTTGTGTCGCACAGCACAACCGTGTCCGCGCCGGCCTCCGCCGCCGCGCCCACCGTATCAAGCGCGTACTGCGGATTGTCGCCGTAGCCGTCGAAGAAATGCTCGGCGTCGAAAACGACTTCCTTGCCGGCGGCTTTGAAATACGACACCGTGTCGCGTATCATCGCGAGATTTTCCTCCGCCGTCGCCTTAAGCACGTGCGACACCTGATACAGCCAGCTCTTGCCGACAACCGTTACAACCGGCGCATCAAGCGACGCCGTTCTGACAATCGCCTCATCCTCATAAACATCCGTACCCGGCCGCCGGGTACTCACAAACGCCGCAAGCTTCGCGGTTTTAAGCCTCATTTTGCACGCTTTTTCAAGCAGCTCCGCGTCCTTTATGTTCGACGACGGATTCCCCGCCTCGATATAGTCCGCGCCGAGTCCGTCGAGCGCCCTGATTATCCGCAGCTTGTCCTCTTCCGTGTACGAGACGCCCGCGCCCTGCGAACCGTCCCTCAGCGTTGTGTCGTATATGCTTATCTTCATGCGCCGCCGCCTCCTTTCGCTTCCCCGAATTCTGAAATTTTCCTCCGCGTACGCCTATCGCCCCGCCCATTTGTTCAGCGCCGAAACGTACGCCTTTATGCTCGCCTCAAGTATGTCGGTCGAAACGCCTCTGCCGGAATAGCGTCCGCCGTCTACGCTTATCTTCACCGTCGCCTCTCCCAGCGCGTCCGCGCCCTCGGTAACGGCCTTTATGTTGTATTCCTCAAGCTTTATGTTGTCCGCGCCGCTCAGCCGGCTCACAGCGTTGAACGCGGCGTCGATAGGTCCGTCGCCCAGCGCCGCCTCAGACACCGACGCGCCGCGGCAGGACAGCGTAACCATCGCCATCGAACGCACCTTGTTTCCGCTCTGTATCTGGAACGAATCAAGCTCGTATACCGCGCCGAGCGAATCGAGGTATCCGTTTACTATCGCCATTATGTCCTCGTCGGTCACGTCCTTGCGGTCCGCCAGCGCCTTGAACTCCTTAAAGCACGCGTCCGAGGCTTCTTTTCCGAGCGTATACCCCAGCTCCTTTAAGCGCTCCTCAAACGCATGGCTCCCGCTGAGCTTGCCCAGCACCATGACGCCTCCCATTCCGACCGATTCCGGCGTCATAATCTCATATGTGCGCTTGTCCGCGAGCATTCCGTGCTGATGTATGCCCGACTCGTGCGAGAACGCGTTCTCGCCGACAACCGCTTTGTTCTTCGGAAGCGCAATTCCGTAAAGCGACGACACCAGACGGCTCGTACGCGCAAGCTGCACCGCCTCGATTCCGGTATCGCAGCCGAAATAGTCCGCGCGCGTCCTCAGCGACATGACAATCTCCTCAAGCGCGGCGTTTCCGGCGCGCTCTCCGAGCCCGTTTACCGTACATTCAACCTGTTCCGCCCCCGCTTTCACCGCCGCAAGGCTGTTCGCCGCCGCAAGTCCGAGGTCGTTGTGGCAGTGTACGCTTATAACCGCGCCGTCTATCCCCGGCGTGTGCTTTCGTACGTAGGCTATAAGCCCCGCAAAATCCTCCGGAACCGCGTATCCGACCGTGTCGGGTATGTTTAACGTCCCGGCTCCCGCCTTAACCGCCTCCGCAAGCACCTCGCAGAGAAAATCACGGTCGGAACGGCTTGCGTCCTCGGCGGAAAACTCAACGTCTTCGCAGAGCGAACGCGCAAGCGACACCGCTTCAAACGTGCGCCTGACAACGTCCTCACGCGTCATTTTCAGCTTGTGCTCAAGGTGTATGTCGCTCGTTGCGATAAAAACGTGGATACGCGGGCGCGCGGCGTTTTCAAGCGCCTTCGCCGCCGTACGCACGTCGCCCTCAACCGCTCTGGCCAGCGCCGCAACCGTGCAGCCGCCGACGGCTCCGGCAATCTCCGAAACCGCCGCCGCGTCTCCCTGCGACGCAGCGGGAAAGCCCGCCTCGATTATGTCCGTGCCGAGCCGCTCGAGCTGTCTCGCAATCTCAAGCTTGTGCGCGCGGCTGACGTGTACCCCGGGCGTTTGTTCGCCGTCCCTCAGAGTCGTGTCGAATATCCTTATTTTTTTCATGTAAAACCGTGTCCTCCGCCGCTTTTTTCTGTCGATGAGTCTAACTCATTATACATTATATAATAATTCTTTGTTTTTTTCAAGAGGTGCGGTATGCTTTTATAGAAATACCCATATATCAAAATTACAAATGTCGGTTCAGGCATTGACACGCGCCGGCCGCATATGATAAAATATACAAAGAAAGGCAGGTGAGCGCGCCATAAAGCAGTCATTTTTTTACGCAATACGCGAAATACGCAGGAAACCAAAGGAATTTCTTTCACTTACAATCATAACCACCGTCGTCATCGTTTCGGTCATACTGCTTATCATGTACGCCGACTGCGACTACCGCAGTCAGCGTGAGTCTGACAGTCTCGACAATTACCACATCTACGCGTACGGCGTCCCCGAAAGCGGCGCCGGCGCCATACGCTCGGACGAACGCGTACAAAGAGTATTTTTTGTAAACACAAGCGACGGAACCCAGTGCCGCATACAGCTTAAAAGCGAGTACGCAAACCAGGCGAAAAGCTTCTTTATCGAGCTTATGAACAGCTTCGGACTGTGGAGCGACCCGCACTACGAGGGCTGGACGCTCAAACAATTATACTACACAATCGGAAGGGAACAATACCTGAACACCGTCCGCTATGTTTCGGCGATCACGCCCTACATCGCGCGTCCGTCCTCGATACTTTTAACCATGTTTTTCGCCGTTTTCCTCGGAGCGGCGGTTTCTCTACTCCAGAATGAAAAATACAACCGCTCTCTCGCCGATTACGGCGCGCTGCGCGCGATCGGGATGACAAAACTGCAGATATATTTTATAAATCTTTTCCAGACGCTGATAATCGACCTTGCCTCGCTCCTTCCGGCGGGCGCGCTTTCTGTCGGAGCCGCGCGGCTGATCGCGGCGCTGCTCAAACGCGCCGGCGTAAGTTTCGAATATTTCTCGTCGGCGTTCTACGGCCCCTCGCTGTATCTGTCCGTGCTGCTTGTGTTTTTCGAGCTGACCGCCGCGTCGCTCATCGGCACTCTTATCGTATGCCGGCTCGCACGGGAGATTGAAATCATTGATCTTATCAACCGCAGGCGCGAGCTGGCAGTGTCGTGGGTCGAAAAATCCTACGACCGCTTTGAAAAGGCGCGCTCCGCCGCGGTCTACGGCCTCCTGCGCGCCATCCGCTGCCGCCGTTCGGTGTTTATCTCGGGAATTGAGGTTGCGGTCATGCTTCCGCTGCCGGTTATTATGATTTATGTGCTCCTCTCCGGCAAGGTTGAAAGAGCCGCCTCAACTCCATCGTACTGGCTGATATTCTCCGTTTCGGCGGGACTGTCCCTGACCGCCGCGGTCGTCGCCGCCGTCGTCGCCGGATATCACGTGCTCGGACGCAAGAAGGAATTCGCCGTGCTCCGCGCGATCGGTTCAAGCAAACGCGGCATTTTCAGAATTGTTCTTCCCTCATGCATCACCGACGCGTTGGTCAGCGCCTGCACCGGAGCCGTCGCCGCCGCGGCCGCCTGCAACTGGTTTATAAACTCCGAAGCTCCGATTGTTCTGACACATCATGCGGTCGGAATTCCGCTCGGACAGTTTCTTCGGCTCGCCCTCTTCTTTTCGGCGTCCGCCGCGGCGTTTACGATACCGACCGAGCTTGCCGGAATGAGCGTGTCCCTGCTGCGTTCGATGGGAAGCAGTATTTCCGACAATCTCAGAGAAGTTGAATAACATTTTTTGTTGACAATCCGAAAATCATTTTATATAATTAGGATAGTCCATGTCAATAATTTAATTTACGGTAATAATTTTATAACGGAGGCAAAGCGAAATGAGAATACTATTTCAAGGCGACAGCATAACCGACGCGGGCAGAGGAAACGATCCCGCAGGACTCGGACAGGGATATCCTTTTTACGCGACAAAGCTGATTAAGGAACATTTCGGCGAAGATACCGAATGTCTGAACTACGGCATAAGCGGCAACCGCGCGGAAAATCTTGTCGAACGCTGGCAGAGAGACGCGATTGACCTTCAGCCGGACATCGTGTCCATCCTCATCGGCATAAACGACACCTGGCACCGCGCAGCCGAGAAAAACTGGATGCCGCACGACTACTTTGAAAGCTGCTACCGCGACATACTGAAGCGCACAAAGGAGCAGACAAACGCAAAAATCATCATCCTCGAACAATTCCTGCTCGACGCTCCCGACAAAGAGTTCTTCCGTGTTGACCTTGATCCGAAAATCCAGATCACAAGAAAGCTCGCGCGCGAATACGCCGACGTTTTCATCCCGCTCGACGGACTTTTCGCAGCCGCAGCTCTCGGTCACGACCCCTGCTTCTTCTCGGGAGACGGTGTTCATCCGAATGCGGAAGGCTCAAAATTCATTGCCGGCCTGTATTTCGAAGCAGTTAAAAAAATCGCAGAATAAGCCGTTTCCGCGGCATATCCGCGTGAATTTGTCCGAGTGCGCCAAAGCAAAGTGCCGCGTCCGGCATTCCGGAGCAAACGGCGCGCACGGAGCCGCGTACAGCGGCAAGGAGGTTGTTTAGTATATATGGTTATAACAGTTACAAGAGAAAATTTTGAAGAAAAAATCGTAAAATCGGACAAGCCCGTGCTGATTGATTTCTGGGCGTCGTGGTGCGGACCCTGCCGTATGATGGTTCCCGTTGTTGAGGAAATCGCAGCGGAAAATCCCGGCATCACCGTCGCAAAGGTCAACGTAGACGAGGAGCGCGATATCGCCGGAGAGTTCGGCATTATGATAATTCCCACCTTTGTTGTCCTTAAAGACGGCAAGGTTACCGCGCGCGTCAGCGGCGTTAAGCCGAAGGAAGAGCTGCTTGAGCTTGTTATGGGTAAAGGAAATGTCAGTCAGACTTAACTCGGACGCTGAAACAGTACGCGTTATCAAAGAAGGGCTGAAGCGTACCGGGGGCTACTGCCCCTGCCGGCTCGAACGCTCGCCGGAAACAAAGTGCATTTGCAGCGAATTCCGCAGTCAGATAAACGATCCGGATTTTGAGGGCTATTGTCACTGTATGCTTTACTTTAAGTCAAAGGACTGAACCCGCGTTTGTCAATCGGTCCCGTGTTTGCCGGCCGGAAGCAAAAAACGAAGCTTCCGGCTGGCTTTTTCGCTTGATTTGTTGTCTGTGTTTTTGTATTTTTATTCAGAAAGGCGTGATGTTATGAAGTTTCTGCTGCTCAGCTGCAGCACCGGCGAGGGACACAATCACTGCGCCCGAGCCGTTGCGGACGCGCTTGAAGCAATTGGCGCGAAAACAGAATTTCTCGATATGCTCAATATGTTCGGCGACCCCGGTCCGCTCAGCTTTGATAAGATTTTGAACCGTATTTCGACAAAAACGCCCGAGGTGTTCGGTATGATGTACCATGCCGGCTCCATGTTCAGCTCAACCGGCGTAACCTCTCCTGTCTATCTTGCAAACATACGCCACGCACGCCAGCTCAACGATTTCATCCGCAAAAACGCTTACGACGCCGTTATCTGCTCTCATCTCTTCCCCATGGAGACTCTGACCTACCTCCGAAAGCACGGAATGCACGGCGTCAGGTGCTTCGGCGTGCTCTCCGACTACACCTGCATTCCGTTTCTCGCCGAAACCGAGCTTGACGGATATTTTCTTCCGCACGGCGACGTAAAAGCCGAATGCGTGCGCGCCGGAATGCCGGAGAAAAAGCTTATCGTCACCGGTATGCCGGTATCCCGCGCATTCAGCTGCGGAAATTTGTCAAAACAGGAGGCGAGAGCGGAGCTCGGTCTTCCCGCGGACAAAAAAATTTACATGATCATGACCGGCGGCATCGGCTGCGGAGACGCAGTGTCCCTCTGCGACTGTCTCAGACGCGTCCCGGATAAAAATACACTTTTATGCGTTCTGCCCGGCAAAAACGAACAGCTGCGCGCGGCGCTTGAAGCCGGGTACAGCGACGGCGTGGAAGTTGTGCCGTTCACCGACAAGGTCGCCCTTTATATGCGCGCCGCGGACGTTCTGCTTTCAAAGGCGGGAGGAATTTCGAGCTCGGAGGCGGCGGTGCTCGGCGTTCCGCTTGTCCATACCATGGTTATTCCCGGCGTTGAAACACTCAACGCGGAGTTTTTCATGTCCCACGGCATGTCTTTTTTCGCCGAAAACATCTTTGAAGCGGCGCGGTTTGCGGACCGTCTCGTTTTCGACCGCAAAGCGGCGGACAGAATGCTCTCCGCGCAGAAAGAATGCGTGCCTCAGCGCGGAGCGGAGCTTATCGCAAAAACAGTCACAGAAGAAAGCGTGTGAATCAGTATGTTTTATAATAAAGAAGAATTTACCCTGCCGTCGGGCGAAAAAATTGTTTTGGGCAGCGCGACGGAGGACGACGCAGAAGCGATTATGCGTCACCTTGAGCTGACCTCAAAAGAAACATATTTTATGATGAGATACCCGGAGGAACTCAGCAAAGATGCGGAGAAAGCGCGCAAAATAATCGCGGAAACAATAAATTCGCCCGTGAATTTTTCCGTCACGGCGTTTTCGGACGGCAAAATTGTCGGCGACCTCGGAGTTTCGCAGGTGCGGAACCATATAAAAGTCCGTCACCGCGCGTCAGTCGGAATATCTATAATAAAAAGCTTCTGGGGCAGGGGCCTGGGCACGCTTATGCTTACCGTCGCCGCCGAACGCGCGAAAGCTTCCGGATTCAGGCAGCTTGAGCTCGGAGTTTTTGCCGACAACGAACGCGCCCTGCACCTGTATAATAAGCTCGGATTTGTCGTCTGCGGCAGACTTCCGAATGCCTATATGCTTAAAGACGGCTCCACCCACGATGAAATTCTTATGGTAAAGTCTCTGTGAAGTTTTATTTACTGTCTGTCAAAATGGCTCCTCAGTCCTCTTTTCTTTTTTTGGCGCATGAAAAAACCGTTTTTTAATCAAAAACAATGCGTCTTTGATAATCAAAACGGACATCGGCGGCATAATATATTAGGGAAGACGCTTATACGGCGTCTTGTCAGATTAAATACACAGGGAGGAAATCCTATGGCAGACAACAGGAGCTGCGGACAGAACACGGTTTGTATTGATTGCGGCCGCGTGCTTGACAGCTGCAAAGACAAGGATTGCTTCGCGGATACACGGGTATTCCTGACCGGCTGCGGCCAGGAGCTTATTGAAAAAACTGCCGCCGTCAGGGTAAAGAACGCCTCAATCGCCGGCGCAGGAATTGATCTTGAGCCGATTCGTTTCAACCGCGGATTCTATCAGATTTACATCCGTTTTTATGTCAAGCTTGTTTTTGAAGCGTGCGTCGGACCGGGCAGAACGCAGGAATTCGACGGCATCGCCGTTTGTGATAAAAAAGTCATTCTCTACGGCAGCGAGGGCAGCGTAAACATATTCTCGAGCGACGGCGAAAGCACGTGCAGCCGTTCGTCGGCTACGACAAATATGCCCAAAGCGGTTGTTGAGACGGTTGACCCGGTCGTTTTGTCGATGAAGATTGCCGACAGCGGATGCGGATGCGGATGCTGCAGCGCGGACGACATTCCCGACAACATTTGCGGACTGCTCGACGGTCCGATCTGCTCAAACCGCGACAAAAACGTATTCGTAACGCTCGGATTTTTCTCGGTCGTCAGAATCGAGCGTCCGGGACAGTTCCTTGTAAACGCGTCCGAATACGACGTGCCGGAAAAGGAATGCGTTATGTGCGAGGAAGACGACCCCTGCGCGGTATTCGACAAAATGGCGTTTCCCACAAGCGAATTTTCGCCTCCGTCCTACCGGCAGCTCGGCGGCTGCGACTGCAAGCGCTGAATCTTTTTTGGGACAAAAAAACTCCGCGGGATGATCTTCGTACGAAGACCGCCCCGCGGAGCTGTTTTTTTTATTCGGTTCCGGCTTAACAGGCTTTGTTTGACTTTGTTAATACCCGATTTCGGATTTTTTACTTCTTGCTTACGGTATTAAAGCCTTCTCTTGCCGAATAGGTGGTGTGCAGCAGCTCGTGAGCCTTGTGAGAATTCGGCTCGCCGAGGTATTCCTTGTAAAGCTGCTGGATCTGAGGATTGTTATGAGACTGACGGAGAGTCTGTCTTTCGTCCTCGCTGTAAATCGCCTTCGCTCTCTTTTCTTTGTAGGTATCCAAGATGTCGTCCGCCTCGTTCGGGAGGAAGCAGGGTCTGACGATCGGCTGTCCGCCGCCTGCGATACATCCGCCGGGGCAGCCCATGATCTCAATGAAGTGATACTTCGACTTGCCCGCTCTGATCTCGTCCATCAGAACCTTTGCATTCTTCATGCCGTGCGCAACCGCAACATTTACAACGGTTCCGTCAATGTCGATGGACGCCTCGCGGACGCCCTCAAAGCCTCTGACTTCCTTAAAATCAATCGCCTCGTGCTCCTTGCCGGTAAGAACATAGTAAACCGTACGGAGCGCGGCTTCCATAACGCCTCCGGTTACGCCGAATATGACGCCCGCGCCGGTATAATCGCCCATAATGTCGGCGTCAAACTCTTCGTCGGGAAGACGTGTGAAGATGATGCCCGCTCTCTTGATCATGCGCGCAAGCTCTCTTGTCGTGAGCACTGCGTCAACATCCTTGATGCCGTCCTTTTGGAGCTGGTCTCTTTCTTTTTCAAACTTCTTGGCCGTGCAGGGCATTATCGAAACGACGAAAATGTCCTTCGGATCAATGCCGTTCTTTTCGGCGTAGTAACTCTTTATGATTGCGCCCTGCATCTGGTGAGGAGACTTGCAGGATGAAAGGTGATCGAGAAGATCGCCGTAGTTGTATTCAGCGTAGTTGACCCAACCGGGAGAGCAGGAGGTTATCATCGGAAGAACGCCGCCGTTCTTGATTCTGTTGAGCAGCTCGTTGCCCTCTTCCATTATCGTCAGGTCGGCGCCGAAGTTGGTGTCGTATACCTTTTCAAAGCCGAGACGTCTGAGCGCCGCAACCATTTTGCCGGTAACGGCGGTTCCGACGGGCAGGCCGAATTCCTCGCCGAGCGCGGCGCGGACTGCGGGAGCTGTCTGTACAACAACGTGCTTTCCTGCCTTCATTGCCGCGTCAACAAGCCCGATCTCGGACTTTTCCATAAGCGCTCCGGTCGGACATACGCTTACGCACTGACCGCAGAGAATACATGGAGAATCCGCCATGGAGCGGTTCTCGGCGGGAGCGACAATAGTCTTGAATCCTCTGTTCTCAAAGCCGAGTATGCCCATTCCGTGAGCGTTCTGACATCTTGCAACGCAGCGTCCGCAGAGGATGCATTTTGACGTGTCGCGAACGATTGAGGGAGTAAGCTCGTCCTTTGTGACGGGGGTTTTTGAACCGTTGAAACGGTTTTCACGCGCACCGGTTATATAAGCGACGCGGAGCAGCTCGCATTTGCCGTTCTTGTCGCACTGCTGACAGTTTTTGTTGTGGTTGGAAAGAAGAAGCTCA
>JAQXSY010000029.1 GCA_029219205.1 Bacillota bacterium
CGTTCCGCCACATAGACATCAAGTCTTTTTCCTATATCAGGACTTATTATTACCGGTTCCATCAGATGAGCCCGATTCCTTTTTTTTCTTGGTTTTCCCGAGATCTCCGAACAATATGAAGCATGCAAGCATAACGGCGCCGACGGTTACAAATGAATCCGCAATGTTGAACACCGGAAAATTAATAAAACCGAATTCCAGAAAATCAACGACATAGCCGTTTACAAAGCGGTCGATTTGGTTTCCGACACCTCCTCCGGCTATCATGGCAAGCGCTATGCCTGGCACAACGGGAATTTCTTTTCGCTTCCATATCATAAAAACGATAATCGCTGCAATCGCAAGCGTTGAAAACGTCAGAAACAGCCAACGCTGCCCTTTAAGCATACCGAACGCCGCCCCCGTGTTTTCAACATAAGTAAACTGAAGCAGTCCGGGAATAAACTGCTGCGTCCCGGCTCCTCTTAATTTACTTACGGCTATCGCTTTTGTCCACTGATCGAGTCCGACCGACGTCACGGCTATAACAATCCAGACAATCCACATCATATATCAGAGGTTTTTTACGGTCTGTGCGCATCTTGCGCAGATATATCCGCCGTCCGTCGTTTCGCCGTCGGAGGTATACTTCCAGCAGCGCACACATTTTTCTCCGTCTGCCGGTCTGACTTCAACTCCGTCTGCGTCCGACATAATAACGTCGGTGTGTGAAACGATAAACACTGTGTCAAGCTCTTCTCCGAAGCTTCTGAGCAGTTCGTATTTGTCCTTATCCGCAGTTTTTACGGTTATGCTTGCGTCAAGCGACTTTCCGATGAGCTTTTCCGCTCTTGCTTCTTCAAGCGCCTTCATAACGTCGTCGCGCATATCGAACAGCTTGTTGTAGTGCTCCTCTATGCCGCCGAAATCAAATTTTTCATCGTATTCGGGTATATCGTTAAGCATAACGCTTTCCGCATTCTCGGACGAAGAATGCGGCATCATTGACCAAATCTCCTCCGCCGTAAACGTAAGTATCGGAGCGATAAGTCTCGTCAGAGAGCTGATAATAATATACATGGCCGTCTGAGCCGAGCGTCTTGCCTCGGATGACGGAGCCTCAACATACACTCTGTCCTTGGTTATGTCGATATAAAGCTTGGACATATCGACAGTGCAGAAATTGCTGACCGCATGGAAAACACCATGGAAAGCATAGTTTTCGTAAGCTTCTCTTGATTCCTTTATAAGACCGTTCAGTCTCGAAAGCGCCCACTTGTCGATCGCGCAGAGTCTGTCGAGGGCAACCATGTCCTTTTCCGGATCAAAATCGCCTATATTGGCCATTATTATGCGCGCCGTATTGCGGATTTTGCGGTATACCTCAGAAAGCTGCTTGAGTATTTCCTTTGATATACGCGCATCGACGGTATATTCTACGCTGGATACCCAGAGACGAAGTATATCGGCGCCGTATTCGTTGATTATATCGTGCGGAGAAACCGCGTTGCCGAGGCTTTTGTGCATAGCCTTGCCTTCGCCGTCGACAGTCCATCCGTGCGTTATTATGGTTTTGTAAGGCGCAACGCCCTTTGCCGCAATCGACGTCAGCATTGAGGACTGGAACCAGCCTCTGTACTGGTCGCCGCCTTCAAGGTATATGTCGGCAGGGAACTGAAGCTCCGGCCTTGCGTCTACTACCGCCGCATGCGAAGATCCGGAGTCAAACCATACGTCCATAATATCTTTTTCTTTTGTGAAACGGGTGCAGCCGCAATCAGGGCATTTATAGCCCTCGGGCAGAAGCGCTTCGGCCTCATCCTCGTACCACGCGTTTGAGCCGCGCTCTGCAAATATTTCTGCGAGTCTGTTTATCGTTTCGTCATTGATAATCGGTTTGCCGCAATCCGCGCAGTAGAATATCGGAATCGGCACGCCCCAGTTGCGCTGACGTGAAATGCACCAGTCGTTACGTTCGTTTATCATTGAGACCATGCGTTCCTTGCCCCACTTCGGGAACCACTCGATACCGTCGCACGATTTGACCGCCGCTTCCTTCAGAGCATCGACCGAAGCGAACCACTGCTCTGTCGCACGGTATATTATCGGGTTCTTGCATCTCCAGCAGTGCGGATACTGGTGAACGATAGTCTCGGACGCGAGCAGCGCGCCGGTTGACTTAATATGATCAAAAATAACCTGGTTTGCCTTGTTATAACGCAGTCCGGCAAACATACCCGCCTCGTCGGTAAGAACGCCCTTTGCGTCCACCGGAACAACTACGCCAATCGACGTACCCTTGTGTTCGTCGTAATACTTACAAACATCAAAGTCCTCTGCGCCGTGACCCGGAGCGGTATGTACGCAGCCGGTACCGGCGTCAAGCGTAACATGTGCGCCGTTGATTACGAGGGATTTGCGGTCAAGGAAAGGATGGTAAGCGGTCATGAACTCAAAATCCGAGCCCTTGAGTGTACCGGCTATCTCATAGCTTTCGATTCCGGCAGCCTTCGCCACCTTGTCCGCCAATTCCTTTGCTACGATATACGTTTCTCCGCACGCCGTCTTCATAAGCACATATTCAAAATCGGCGTTAAGACAGATTGCGAGGTTTCCGGGAAGCGTCCATGTGGTTGTCGTCCAGATTACAAAATATGTCCGATCGAGATCGCAGAGTCCGGAAAGCTTGCCCTTGTCGTCTGCCACCTTGAATTTAACGTATATAGATTCGCACTTGTCGTCCTGATACTCGATCTCCGCTTCCGCAAGAGCGGTTTCGTCGTCGGGGCACCAGTAAACGCTCTTAAATCCGCGATAAATATAGCCTTTTTTTGCCATCTCGCCGAAGATTCGGATCTGCGCCGCTTCATACTCAGGCATAAGAGTTATATAAGGATGATCCCAGTCTCCGATAACACCGAGCCTGCAAAACTGCTCCTTCTGACGTTCAACAAACGAAAGCGCAAAATCCCGGCACTTGTTTCTGAATTCCGGCACCGACATTTTATTTCTGTCAAGCTTCGTCTGTTTGATTATCGCGCTTTCCGTAGGAAGTCCGTGACAGTCCCAGCCGGGAACGTAAGGCGAACGGAACCCGGTCATATTCTTGTACTTAACAATAAAATCCTTCAGAATCTTGTTCATCGAATGACCGATGTGAATGTCTCCGTTTGCATAGGGGGGACCGTCGTGAAGGATGAACGCAGGCTTTCCGGCATTGCGCTCAAGTATCTTTTCGTAAAGCTTCTCTTCTTTCCATTTTTCAAGCGTGACAGGCTCTTTCTGAGGGAGTCCCGCTCTCATGGGAAAGTCTGTCTTGGGTAGATTCAACGTCTTTGCGTAGTCCTGGGCCATAGCTTTTTATTTTACTCCTGATAATTATTTCTTGTTCTTGTTGTTTTCTCCGTACACGATGTTGAACTCATCCGTAACGGAGAACGGCTGGCTGCGTTTTTTGCGCATTCCGCCCTGCTGCTTCTGATCCTGACGCTTCTGAGCGTCCCGCGTTGCATTCTGTATCATTTTCAGAAACTCACGGTCCGCCTCATCGTCGATCGCTTCCGAGTCGTTTTTCTTTTGTGTGTCTTCGCTTTCGCCTTCCTTATCGGAAAACTTGCGGTTAAGCGCGCGAATCGTGTCCTTCACTCCGGCGCTGCGGTATTTACCGTCGTCCGCAGCCGGAACGCGCTCAAGCTCTATCGTATCGGCAGTGTTGTCCAGGTCGTAGTCCGGGAGCGAGCCGTCCTCATATGCCTGTCCTGCCTCGTCGTAATAATATCCGTCGGCTTCATCCGCTTCGCCGCTCTCTTGTGCCTCATCCGGTTCGCCGTAATCAACATCTCCGTTGAAAACTCCGGTCTCGGCGTCAAGCTCTTCGTCGGTTATCGGCTCTTCTTCGGCAAAATCAGCCTCTTCTTCTAAGTATTCGTACTGTTCGCCGACGCCTTCCTGCTCCTCTTCAACGGTATCGGCATTTTCTGCTATCAGTCCGGCGTTGTTATCGGAGACATTTTCATCCGAAGCCTCAGAATCCGGGGTTTCGAGCTTCTCGTATGTCTCGTCCTCCCCGGAACCGCCTGCCGCTGCGTCGTCCTTAATCGCGCTTATCACACGGCGGACGTATTTCTCGTCGGAAGCGTTCCATTCTCCGTTTTCGTCAAGCTCCGGAGCCAGATTTTCAAGCTGCTCTATATGCTTCTGATATTCTTCAAACACATGCGTCTTGAAATCGGCAGCCATACGCTGAAGCCTGTACAGCGTGTCGCGTTCCTTCGCGACCTTGTTCCTGAGTTCGGCTATCATACGGTCGCAGTTGGCCTTTGCAGAGCGCGCTATTGCGTCGGCGCGTTCGTTTGCCTCGGCAACTATTTTTGTGCCTGCCTTCTGAGCGTTGATAAGAGCCGAACGTATGGACTCTTCTTCGGTTTTATAAGCGTCTATCTGAGCAAGCGCGGTTCGGAGCTTGCGTTCAAGCTCGTCGTTTTGACGGTACAGCTCCGTATATTTTTCTATAATAAAATCAATATGCTCGTCTACCTCGTTTGCGGCATATCCGCGTACGGCTTTTGTAAAATTCTTTTTCTTCAGTTCATGCGGCGGAAGCATCGTTTTTTATCCTCCTCGAATTTTTATTGGCACATCATTTATAGCAGGCTCTGTACGACCGAAAGCAAAATGTAAGTCACCAAAAACGATATATCGATCGGCAAGCGGCGGATAAATTCAAATCTGTCGAGCAGAAACCTGACGGGAACAATGACCGGCTCGGTCGTCATATACACGAAATTAAATAAAGCGTTGTCCTCGTCCGGCATTATCCACGACATAATCGCTCTAACGAGCATCAAAAGCTGCAGCGCCATAAGCAAAATGCGTACGGCGTTTGAAATTACATACATTACTGCCTGCAAAACTAATTAACCACCAATCAGATTAAAGTCAACAAAGTCAAAGCGAAAACGCCTCGACTTAATCATTATAGCCGCGACCGTCTATGAATAAGCACCGCCGCGGCTATTTTCCTTTTTTCGATTAAACTCAGTAAATATCGCCGGTATCGCGGACTGTCGACTGCTGCTGAGGCTGCTGAGCCTGTTCCGTTATCTGCTCGCCTGAGACGTCTACGTTATTCGGAACGATTACAAAAGTGTTGTTCGCGACGCGCTGGATATAGCCTTCGATCGAATATGCAACGCCGGTCAGAAAGTCTATGAGGCGCCGCTGCGACTCCTTGTTCGCAAGCTCAAGATTAAGCACCACGGTACGGCGGTTGAGCAGATGATCCGCAATCTTCTGCGCCGTTGCGGTGTCATATTTCTCGGGGCGGACAACTCTGAGCTCAAGCGTATTGGAATTAAGGCTTACGCCGCTCTGCTGCTGAGTCTGCCGGTTCTGCTGCTGCCCCTGCTGCGAATAGGCGCCGTCATCATAGCCGTAATCTCCGCCTTCGTCGTTTCCGTCGAATATATATTCGTCGTCGTAATTTTCGTCCACATTATCAGGGTTGACCATTCCCTTAATCTTGTCCATGAATCCCATGTTTTCCAGTCCTCCGTATATTTGTTAATTCTAATTATCCGAATAAATAATCGCACTCATCCATTATGTTGTAAGCATATCATTGATACAGTATATCACATATTACGCCGAAATGCAATTATATTTGCAAATTTCCCGGCCTCTTTCCGAAAATCGCGCTGCCCGGACGTATAAGAGTCGCCCCGCATTCGACCGCAACGTCATAATTGTCGGACATACCCATAGATAAAACCGGCTCATTTATATTATGAAGTTTTTTTGTTGAAATGTCAATAAAAACTTTATAAGTTTTTTCAAAAAATCTCTTATAATCCTCTTTTTTTTCGCAAAAAGGCGCAACCGTCATGACTCCGCAGAGTCTGATATGCGGGAAAGCGTCCGTTTCGTCCGCAAAAGACATTGCATCAGCGAGCATAACTCCGCCCTTTGCCGCTTCCTCTCCGGAATTCAGCTCTATAAGTGCATTGCAGATTTTGTCTGCGGCGGCGTACCTTTTCTCGATTTCAGCGCAGAGCCCGAGACTGTCAAGCGACTGTATCATATCGACTTTACCGACGATGTATTTGACTTTATTTGTCTGAAGCCGGCCTATGAAATCGAGTCTCATACCCTCATATGCGCCAATTTCGTATTTCTCGCAAAGCTCGTTTACGCGATTTTCGCCCGCCGCCTCAAGTCCGATCCCGTGCGCGTATCTGATAAGCTCGGCAGGTACGGTTTTTGTCGCTCCCATAACTGTTACATCACGTTTTGACACCGAACGATGCTTTGCTTCTTCAATTTTTTCGAATACCCTTTTCATTCCTTCGGATATCTGTCTTTCCCTATCCGATAATTTTTCCGTCATACAGATTTTTACCTTTCACAATTATAAGGTCGTTCAGTTTTAGCATCTTAGAATAATTCTCGTCATCCGAACTCGGTTCCTTAACGATAAAATATCCGTTTTCTTCAAAAAGCGGCTCGATATATCGGAAACCGACGACGTTTCCGCTCAGCGTATAAACCCCCTGCTTTCCGTCGACAACGCGGACGGCCGAAATCGGAACGCTGAAGCCGGTATACGATTCCCTGACAACCTCAACGCTCTGCATACGCAGGTAATTGAAGTTTTCGGGAACTTTTCCGGTTTTAAAAATCAGAAGCGCATAATCAGAATCGTTTTGCGTAACGATACGGTCGAGCGTCATGTCAATGGCGATGTCGGAGCTGTACGGAAACATAACCGGATAGACCGTCCCCGTTTTAAAAAGCCTGAGCCTCTCGGTGTCGATCTCGCAGGCTATGTACCACACATAATCAAGCACTACCTTTCCGATCGCGTTCCCGCCGGTTTCACCGCTTTCAGGTCCCGACGCCTTCATGGCTTCAAAAGCCGAAATTGTCAGATCTTCCACCTTATCTCCGTCAAAAACATTTTCATACCCGTCGACAGTTGAGTAAAAATACCCGGATTTGTCGGTTATGACTGTTTCGCTTACGTTATCCAACCGTTTTGTCAGCGATTCGCGTTCGGCTTTCAGCTCGTTCAGCATGTCGGAATAGCCCTTAACGGAGCCGACAATTATGCTGCGTTTATTTAGAAGAATAAGCAGTTCGTCCTTTTTCTGAAGCGCGTAGCCTACGTCGCCGGAATCAATCCGGCTGCGGATTATATAGTAGAGCTGATTTATCTGACGGTCGATAAGAGACGTGTTGAGAACGGTTTTGTTTTCGCCCGGATCGCTCCTCTCAAGTATATCGATGCGTTTATCGAGCGCAATAATCTGACTTCTGACCGACGACGACCCGACCAGATATATATCCGCGACTTCCGTCCCGGCGCCGACCTTTTCCCCATCGCTGCAAAGATAGTTTACGTCCCCCTCAGAATCGGCGTATAGAATCTCCTCCTTGCGGAATATATACGCATTGAGCGAAAGCGTTTCCGAGCGCGTAACAAGCTCGGACCTGAGGGTCTTTGTCTCAACCTCAAATCCTCCGAGCAGATGATACATTATGTATATTATCAGAACAATCGATATAAGCGCGGACAAAATATATATACCGACGCTTTTAAGGTATTTCAGATCCATTTATCAGCCTCGCTGCATTGGCTTGACGGAATGCGCCACGCCTTGATTTATTTATAAATTATTTATAAACAAGCGCATAAACCTTTGCAAGCCCTATTTCAAAAATAATTATACCGCGTTTTTATGAATTTTCCGTAATTTCAACAATATTGTTTACAATATCTTTATATTCTAAACGGTCGGCAAAAAATCGGTGGGCGTCCGTATACCGTCTAAACCATGTTTCCTGACGTTTTACGTAATTTCGCGTCGCGCGCTTGATATTTTCAACGGCTTCCGCGTAGCTGCAGCATCCGTCGAAATACGAATACAGCTCTTTATAGCCGATAGCCTGCGCCGCCGGTTTTTCCCGCGGAAGATCAAGACTTCTGACTTCCTCCTCAAGACCTTCTTTAATCATAAGATCAACCCGTGAGTCGGTTCGGCTGTACAGCGTACCGCGGTCTTCGTACGAAAGCACTGCCGTGACGGAGGAGAAAAGCACCGGAGCCTCCTTTGAACGCCTGTCCCATTCGCTCTTTGTAATTCCCGTGCCGATATATATTTCCAAAGCTCTTATCACGCGCTTTATGTTGTTTTTGTGTATTGTCCGCGCAGAATCCGGATCGCATTCCGAAAGCCTGCCGTAAAGTTCGTCTGCTGAAAGTCCCTCAAGGCTCTCTCTTATTCCTTTCGGAACCGGCGGGCAATATACGTTCGTTCCCAAAAAAGAGTCGATATAAAGTCCGGTTCCGCCGCAGAGAATCGGGAGATGTCCGCGTCCGATTATTTCTCCGGCTGCTTCTCTTGCCGCCTCGGTATATTCGGCGCAGGAGTAATCGCAGCGCGGATCCGCCACGTCTATCATATGATGAGGAACGAGTTCCATGTCGGATTTTGACGGCTTTGCGGTGCCGATATCCATTCCGCGGTACACCTGCATGGAATCGCAGGAAATAATTTCTCCGTCCAGTCTAAGCGCAAGATCGATTGCAAGCGCGCTTTTTCCCGCCGCAGTCGGGCCGGTTATCACAAGAATTTTATTTTTGTTCATCTTCTTCACTGAATAAACATCGCATCTCCGAACGAGAAGAAACGGTAACGCTCTTTTACCGCTTCGCCGTACGCGTGCATGATTGTTTCCCTCGACGAAAACGCGGAAACCAGCATCATAAGAGTGCTTTCGGGAAGGTGGAAATTCGTTATCAATGCGTCGACCGCTTTGAATTTATATCCGGGATATATAAAGATCGACGTGTCGTCGGACATTGCCCTGATCTTTCCGTTTTCGTCCGCAGCGCTTTCCAGAGTGCGGCACGAGGTCGTTCCGACGGCGATAATCCGTCCCTTGCGGTTGTTTATCATGTCCGCGCTTTCCTTTGAAACCGAAAAAAATTCGGAATGCATGACATGATCTTCGATTTTTTCAGTCTTCACCGGACGAAACGTCCCGAGTCCGACATGCAGCATGACCGGCGCTATCAAAACTCCCATTCCGCGTATCTTGTCGAGCAGCTGCTCGGTAAAGTGAAGACCGGCCGTCGGGGCTGCGGCGGAACCGTTTTCGCGCGCATAAACCGTCTGATATCGTTCCTTGTCCTCAAGCTTGGCGGTTATATAGGGAGGCAGAGGCATCTGTCCGACCCTGTCGAGCACTTCAAAAAAGCTGCCGCCCTTATAACTGAACTTCATCAGCCGGTTTCCGCCTTCTACCGTTTCGATAACTTCCGCACAAAGTTCTCCTTCTCCGAATACAATAACAGTACCGGGAACAGCTCTGCGTCCGGGCCGAACGAGCGTTTCCCAAACGTCAAGTCCGCGCGGACGAAGAAGCACTACCTCCATATTTATTCCGGAAGACTGCTTTATACCGTAAAGACGCGCGGGAATGACGCGCGAATCGTTGACAACGAGCACGTCTCCTTCGCGCAGATATTCGGTTATATCGTGAAAAACCCTGTGACTTATTTTACCGTCGCTGCGTCCGACCACCATAAGTCGGGATGAATCGCGCGGTTCGGCCGGAGTCTGCGCTATCAGTTCTTCCGGAAGGTCGTACCAGAAATCGTGCGTCGTCAGAGCTGTGTGTTGAAGTTCGTTTTTTATCATAATTTAGCTGATACCTTATTGACAATCAAATTGTTATATGTTAGAATAGTGATGGATAGAGGCGCGGTTACTATTATTACCGCATGTCGAGGCTTCCGCAGCCGTTTGAGACATATGGGAAAGGAGTCGCCGCCGAAGAGAACGCTTTGCGGAAAAGTTTTGCTCTGGGGCCGCGGTTAACAGCCGCGGGACTGTCATCAATCACGTTGATGGAGTGCTATCATGTAAGTTTGCCGGGAGTATCCCGACATATATTATATTACATGTATAGCCGGTTTTCAACCGGTTTTTCTTATTTTAGGCAAAAAACAACCAAAATAATTTTGAAGGAGCTTTGCGCATCATGAAAAAGCAAACGATTTTTTCCGGAGCAGCAGCGGCAGTAATAACGCCGTTTCTGAACGGACGCGTTGACTTTGTCAGTCTCGGACGTATTATTGAGTTTCAGATTGCAAACGGGACAGATGCTATAGTCATTTGCGGGACTACGGGCGAATCCTCGACTCTGACCGATAAAGAGCACCGCGAATGCATACGGTTCGCCGTTGAAAAAACAGCCGGACGCGTTCCCGTAATTGCCGGAACCGGTTCAAACGACACTGCTTACGCCATTGAACTTTCACGGTACGCCTGCGACGCCGGAGCGGACGCGCTTCTTCTTGTCACGCCGTATTACAATAAAGCGACGCCTTCCGGACTCGTCCGTAACTTCACCGCAGTCGCGGATGCCGTAAATAAACCGATCATCCTGTACAACGTGCCGTCACGCACCGGCGTAAATATAACTGTTCCGGTCTACCGCGAGCTTGCAAAGCACGAAAATATTTCAGCCGTCAAGGAAGCGTCCGGAAACATCTCGCAGATTGCTCAGCTGTTTGCGGAGTGCGGCGAGCTTCTCGACATTTACAGCGGGAACGATGACCAGATAGTCCCGGTGATGTCGCTCGGCGGAAAAGGCGTAATCTCAGTTCTTTCAAACGTCATGCCCCGCGAAACGCATGATATATGCCGTCTGTTTCTCGAAGGAAAGGTGCGCGAAAGCGCCGCCCTTCAGCTCAGTCTGCTCGATCTGATAGACAGTCTTTTCTGCGAGGTAAATCCGATTCCGGTCAAAACCGCGATGGCGGAACTCGGTTTCTGCTCGGAAGAGATGAGACTGCCGCTTTGTGAAATGGAACCTGAAAACCGCAAGCGGCTTACGGAATCGCTCAGACGTCATAAACTGCTTGACTGATATGATTAAATGAAAGGATTAAAAAAATGGTAAATATTCTTCTTTCAGGCGCGCTCGGAAGAATGGGCTGCGCGGTAACATCTTCGTGCGCAGCTTCCGGAAGCTGCCGCATCATTGCCGGAATCGACATAAACGCAGCCGCCGGCGCGCTCGGCTGCACGTATCCGGTGTATGAAAAATTGTCGGATTTTACCGGCAAGGCAGATGTTATCGTAGATTTCTCAAACCACACGGCAATATCGTCTCTGCTCGAATACGCAGTAAAAGAACGGACCCCTGTCGTCGCCGCTACGACAGGATACACTGCGGACGAGCTTGAGGTCATTTCAAAAGCCTCAAAATCCATACCGGTATTTCGCTCCGGAAACATGTCGCTGGGGATCAATCTGCTTATTGAGCTTGCCAAGAAAGCTTCCGCCGTTCTCGGAACGGCATTTGACGTTGAAATTGTGGAAACCCATCACAGGAACAAGCTTGACGCGCCAAGCGGCACCGCGCTGATGATCGCGGACGCACTTTCCGAAACGCTCGGTTCCGAGGCGGACTATGTTTTTGACCGCAGCACAGAGCGCCGCGAGCGCAGAAGCGGCGAAATCGGCATACACTCTGTCAGAGGTGGCTCCGTAGTAGGAGATCATCAGGTAATGTTTTTAGGCGACACCGAAACGATCACGCTGTCCCACAGCGCGTCGTCAAGAAGCGTTTTCGCAGACGGAGCACTCAAGGCGGCTGAATTTATTTGCGGAAAACCCGCGGGCCTATACGACATGAGCGACCTCATAAACTCCGCATCGCGCTAAGGCATTGACAAAAACCGAAAAATGTGTTAACATTCGGATTAATAAAACCCGAAAGGAAAGTGACGCGCTATGCATGACGAACTAACAGAAGTTGATATAAAGAAAATGAAAGAGGAGATCGAATACCGCACGACGCAGCTCACTCCAAAGCTAAAGGCAGAGCTTCAGGCGGCGCGCGAGCTTGGAGACCTCAGCGAAAACGACGAATACCGTTCGGCAAAGCGCGAGCTTAACCGCAACTACTCACGTATACGCTATCTTAAAGCAATGATAGACACAGCGGTTGTAATTAAAGTCGATTCCGCAGAAGATAAAATCGGTCTTTTTGATAAAATCACGCTGTATTATGAAGAAGACGACGAAGAACAGACCGTTATGATCGTAACTACGCTGCGAAATGACGTTTTAAATAATTACATTTCAAAGGAATCTCCGTTCGGAAAAGCGCTGCTCGGTCACAAAATCGGCGACCGCGTTGAAATCAAAGTCAGCGATTCATACGGTTACTTTGTCGTTGTGAAAGCCATTGAAAAAGGCGGCGACGACGAATCCCTCGAAATAAATCAGTACTGAAAAACAAAACGAGCCGCGGGAACGCCCGTTTCCGCCGGCTCGTTTTGTTTATGTGCCAAAATCAGCTGAGTTTACGCAAATCCCGATGAGGACCGTTTTTTCAGGATCCCGAAAGGTATGAATAAAAGCTTTTGAAATCCTTGAAAACCAACTCTCCGCCCCTCGCTTTCAGAGTATCCAGGCTCTGATGACCTCCGCCCACAAGCGCACACTCCGCGCCTATCGCTTCGGCAGTTTCCGCGTCATGAACGGTGTCTCCGATAAGCAGCGCCGAAGCGGACGGATTTTTTTTGCGCCAATCTTCCGCAAGCGTAATCTTGCTGTGCGCGTTGACATTGTCAAGACCGAGAATATCGTCAAAATAATTTTCGATTCCGAGATGCCCTATCTGTTTTTTCAGCATCTCAAGTTCAGACATCGACACAACTACCTGTCTTATTCCGTTTTGGCGAAAGAAGTCGAGCAGGCATCGGACATCCTGCTTCAAGCCCGCGCTGAGAACGTTGAGCTTGTACTCGTTTGCCCACTCAACAGCCGCGTCTTCATACCGCTCTTTGCTGAAATCAAAGCCCAGCCTCGTATAATAATCGCGTATGGGAAAACCGAAAACGCTGTAATAAAATTTGATGTCGCTGACTATCGGCAGTCCGCGGCGAAAAAGGAGCGTGTTTACACTCTTTATGCCCGCTTCAACATCGTCAACCAGCGTACCGTTGAAATCCCAGAGGACTGTGTCCCATCCGAAATCAATCATAAAATACTTCTGCGCCCTTCCATTGCGCGCATGAGCGTCATTTCATCGGCGTATTCGAGATCGCCGCCGACCGGTATGCCGTACGCAAGACGGCTCGTTTTTATGCCTGCCGGCTTTAAAAGCTTGGCTATGTACAATGCCGTCGTTTCACCGTCCGGAGTCGGATTTGTGGCAATTATAACTTCTTTTACATCGTTGTCGCGTATGCGTTCAAGCAGCTCCGCAAGCTTCAGCTGCTCGGGACCGATTCCGTCAAGAGGAGACAGAACTCCTCCGAGCACATGGTACAGTCCGTTATAATCACGCACTCTTTCCATCGCCATAACCGCGCGCACATCCTCAACGACGCATATAACGCTTTTGTCTCTGGAATCGTCTGAACAAATTCCGCAAAGCTTCCCCGCTTCGCATAAATTATTGCAGACCGGACACCTTCCGACACCGCTTTTGACTTCAAGGACAGCCTCGGCAAACGCTTTCGCCTCCTCTTCGGTCATATCGACAAACGCCAGCGCCAGCCGCGCCGCAGTCTTTCTTCCTATACCCGGCAGGGTGCGAAACCGGTCGGTCAGATTTTCGATGGGCGGAAGTACGGACGCCATGGCTTAAAACAGACCCGGAATTCCCATTCCGCCGATGTTTCCGGTAATCTTTTCCATTTCGGCGGAATTTGTCTCGTCAACCTTTTTAATTGCTTCGTTGAACGCGGCAACAAGTATATCGGAAAGAGTCTCGATATCGTCCGGATCGACAATTTCCGGCTTTATATCGATGGATTTTATTTCCTTTTTGCCGTTGATTTTTACAGTAACTACGCCGCCGCCTGCATTGATCTCGTATTCGCGTGCGTCAAGTTCCTCCTGAAGCTCGGCTATCTGCTCCTGCATCTTCTGAGCCTGTCTGATCATTCCCTGCATATTCTGCGGGCCGCCGCCCACTCCCTGCGGAAGTCTTGCTTTCATTGTTTTCTATCCTCACATTAACCAAAAAATATTAATTCAAATTTTTTATAATATTCCCGTCAAAGCTCCGTTAGCGGATCATCCGTCTCGATTTTTTCGGAAATTTCGACAATTATATCCTCCGCTGCAAACCCTGCACATCCGGCAAACGACGATACAATCGCCGCCGTTTCCTTTTTTGTCTCCTCCGCGCCGAGCAGCATCGACGAAAACGCATCGTTAACACGTATAACCAGTCTGCCGTTTTCGGCAAACAGCCCCGCCAGTCTGAGCATCGACGCCGCTGCCTCGTCAATCTCGCTTAATTTTTCACAAAGCTCCGGGGCATATTCAAACGGCGCAGACGCTATCGATGCCCGCATCATTTTCTCCGCGCCGGGGATTGTTTCGGCAGGCTTTTCCGTAAAGCCGTCGTCAGACGTCGCTTCACCCTCGCCCGGCGATTCATTCAGGCTTGCGCTTAAGCTTTTTTCTTTTTCGTGCGCCTTATGAACGAAGCTTCCGTTTTCAAGCGCCTCTTCAACTTTTGCCAAACGGGCCGCCAGAGCGTCGCAGGACGCCGCGGTTCTTTCGTCGCACAGTCTGACCAAAGCCATTTCGGCGATAACGCGCCTCGCGTCCGGAGAACGCTGCATTCCAGTATACGCGTCGTCAAAAACTTTTGCATACCAAAGCAGCTTATCCTTTGAAAACAGCTTCGCCGACGTCTTCATCGTTTCAAGCTCTTCCGGAGTTGCGTCTATGAACCCATCCGGCTCGGAAACGGTCTTTATAACTATCAGATCGCGGCAATATGAAATAAGCTCTCGCCAGAACGCCGCAATATCAATCGATGATTCGTATATTTCGCTTATGGTAAAAAATATTTTTTCATAATCCGCTTCCGCGGCGGCGCAAAAAAGCCGTCCCGCAAGCTCGCAGCCCCCGACGCCGACTTTTTCCCTCACGACGGTGGCGCTGATATGTCCCCCGGAGCCTGAACAAAGCTCAAGCAGACTGATCGCGTCCCTCATGCCGCCTCTTGCAAGGCGCGCCATGAAGCGAAGCGATTCCTCGTCCGCGTCTATACCCTCTTTTCCGGATATATATTTCAGTCTCTCTGTTATAACCTGCGCAGGAATCCTTCTGAAATCAAACCTCTGACATCTCGACAGAATTGTTGCCGGTATCTTCTGAAGCTCGGTCGTCGCCAGTATGAAGACCACGTGGGGCGGCGGCTCCTCAAGCGTTTTCAGCAAAGCGTTAAACGCGCCCTGCGACAGCATATGCACCTCGTCGATAATGTACACGCGGTTTTTCAGCGACGACGGAGGATACGCGACCTCATCCTTGATATCCCTTATATAATCGACGCCGTTGTTTGACGCGGCATCCATTTCTACAACGTCGGTTGCCGCACCGCTCTCAATCATCCGGCAGGCCCCGCACTTTCCGCACGGACTGCCTCCAACCGGAGCTTCGCAGTTAAGGGCCTTTGCCAAAATCTTTGCACAGCTTGTTTTTCCGGTTCCGCGAGAACCGCAGAAAAGGTATGCATGCGTGGTTTTTGCGTTTTCAACTTCATAAGAAAGAACGGAGGTTATATGCTCCTGCCCGACAACGTCTCCGAAAACAGACGGTCTGTATTTTCGGTATAAAGTCTGATGCACCGTATCACCTCCGCAATTAAAAACGGCAGAGCATATAACAAGACCATACACCCGACTTCGAATCAATACCCATACGCGTTAACCGAAGACGTCACTCGGAACAGGCAACCTCGCGGCGCATCAGACATTACTGCTTAATGCTGCTCGGTTCCCCGCCTGACATGGTTCACAGGCGCTGATCGCGCAAGACCCGCTCTTCAACGTGACATACGACGGCGCAGTACCGCACAGATACGACCCTCGGTTCGGGAAACCACCCCTGCTATAGCGGATTGCAGGTTACAGGACACCGCTGACTCCCCGGCCGGTATGGCCTTGTTATACGCCTTGCCGTTATTTGATTCATATACAGTATAGCATATTTTTCTGATGATTACAAGAGGGAATTGTTTTTTTTGCAAAATTCCTGTTTAAAACAGTTTATAACCAGGAACATAGTCAAAAAAACGTCCGTCTTAAAAAAATGAACATACTTACATTAATATAAAGATTAACGTCTTGGAAACAAATTATCCTTGCAATATGTTTTTTTATGTTATATAATGAAACGTAGTATGTTTTATCCACCGAAATATATTCAGGAGCGTATTTTTCCATGAGACATCAAAGTAAAACATTAACCGGATTTCAAATTTTGCTGATCATTGTCGGCGCGGTGCTTGCGGCACTGACCATTGCCATAGGAACTATTCACTATAACAAATATCTTTCGCCCGGCTGGCACGACGGCGGAACATATCATATGGAAAAGTTTTTAAAGCGCAGCACGGGACTTTGCAAAATCGGAGGAGAATACTATCTGTTTGACAATTCCGGGAAACTGCTATACGGTTGGAATTTCATCGGCAATACCGGCTACTATTCCGACCGGGACGGGCTTATACTGCGCGGAGAACGCACTGTTGACGGAAAAACGTACAATTTTTCAGAGACCGACGGACACATAACCGTAGGCATTGCGTATGAAAACGGCGTCGGACGCTGCTACGACGAATGCGGATACCCTGTTGCCGGCGGACTTGTCTCCGTTGACGGCAGCAATTACTATTTTGACGAAAACGGCGAAATGCAAACCGGCATGATGATGCTCAACGGTTCGCTCTATTATTTCGGCGACGACGGAAAAGCCGCGTCAGGGTTTACATCAATAGACGGAAAGACTTATTATTTCAGCGAATCCGAAGGAGCCGCAGTATGCGGAGCCGCAACAATCGAAGGCTCGCACTACCGTTTCGGAAGCGACGGAGTTATGGTAACCGGATGGTACGAGGAAGACGGAGCAAAATTCTACTATTACAGCGACGGAAAAGCCGCGTCAGGCGATACGGTTATCGACGGTACAAGCTATAAATTCGCATCGAACGGAATGCTCGGATCGGGTTGGCTCGATCTTGACAGCGGAAGACTCTACATTTTACCGGACGGCGAATACGCCACAGGTAATGTCGAAATCGACGGAATTATTTATTCATTCGATGAGTCGGGACTTCTGATGACCGGCTGGAAAGATACCGAAAACGGGAAAAAGTACTACGGCAGCGACGGAATCATGCGTTTGGGATGGGTTGATATTTCAGAAAACCGCCGTTATTACTTCGGCGACGACGGAATCCTCAGGACCGGAGTGTGCACGGTAGACGGAAACGAGCTTTATTTCGGCGACGACGGAGTTTTCACCTCCGGATGGATAAACGAAAACGACAATTCATATTATTATTACGAAAACGGAAAGATGGCAGCGGGACTGTGCGCCGTAGGCGAAAGCACATATTGTTTCGATTCATCGACCGGAGCGCTTTATAAGAGCGGCTGGTGCACGATAGACGGACTGCGCTGCTATGCGGACGCGGAGGGAAAAGCGCTCGACGGCGAGCAGACAATCAACGGTACAAAATATTATTTTACAAACCATGCTTTGATTGCCGAAGGCTGGGCAACAATTGACGGAGTACGCATGTATTTTGACAAAGACAGCAGGCCGCTGACCGGCGAACAGATAATCGACGGCGCAAAATACCGTTTCATGGAAGACGGACGTCTGCTTACCGGATGGTATACCGACGGCGAAAACAGGACATATTATCTCGGTGAAAACGGATATCCGCTTACCGGATGGCAGACAATATCAAAGAAACTCTATTACTTCAAGCTCGACGGCACAATGCTGACCGACACATATCTCGGTCTGTACTCAATAGGCAAAGACGGTGTCGCCGTATGGATTACTCCGACAAGGGAAAACTTCGACTACTACATCTCAGAACTTGTAAAAGCCTACGCCTCGACTCCTGAAACTATCTTCCAATACATACGTTCAAACTATAAGTATAAGAAAACCGACAAGAGCGGCGACTCGATAGACGACGCGCTCCACATACTCAATTACCGAAAGGGCGCCTGCTACCATTTTGCTGCGCTGTCCTACCATATGCTCAAGGCTGCCGGATACGAAACAATAATTATACACGGAGACGGACTGTACAATGCGCCGGAGCACTATTGGACCATGGTAAAAATTAACGGAAAATGGTATCATTACGACGCGCTCCAGAATCAGTATATGAAAACCGACAAGGAGCTCATTGCCGCCGGATACAACTGGAATTTCTCGGATTTTCCGTCAGCGGCATAAAAGCAGCGTATAAACGGAGGGAATTTCATGAAAGCGACCGCCAAAAGACTTTTCTCAGCAGTCATATTGATTTCAATGCTCTTTTCCTGCAGCTGTTCGTTCTGCGTCAAAGTGGCAAAACGTCTCGGACTGCCGCTCGATAATATAAATGAAAACTCTCTCGACGCAAGACTGGAGGATATTCTCAACAAAAACGGCAGAGATCTTGAAGATATTTACAATTTCGTACGTCAAAACATTACGTATAAGCGTATTGAAAAAGCGTCGGACGAAGAAATGGTCATATACGCTCTCAATTACAGAAGAGGCGCCTGCTATCACTACGCGGCGCTCAGCCATTTTCTTCTCAAAGCCGCCGGATACGAGGTGCAAACCATCAAAGGCGCCGGACTCGACGTCAACGGCGACGGAATTCCCGACGCGGACGAGCACTACTGGAATCTGGTCATGGTCGACGGAAAATGGCTTCATTTTGACGCGCTTCAGGGACAGTTTTTAAAAAACGACGAGGAAATGAAAAAACTCGGTTATAACTGGGAGGACTGACCTGCCGTGAACCGTACAGCGGCTTATATTGCGCTTGCGTATTTTGCGGTAATCTCGATAGCCGCGGCGGCGGCGGTATGCTTTGATAAAACCGTCTCAAAGATTCCAGGGCATCGCCGCATTCCCGAAAAAACGCTGTTTATTCTTTCGTGCGCCGGAGGTTCAATCGCAATGCTGACCGCAATGCTTACAGTGCGGCACAAAACACGTCATAAGCGATTTATGATCGGTCTGCCCGTCATAATCGCGTTTCAGCTGACCGCTTTGTTTTGCATTCTCCGAATTTATAATTACATCTGAAACGGAAAATTGATATGGTATTTTCATCAACGGTTTTTTTATTCATCTTTTTACCGCTCGTATATCTGCTTAATCTGGTTATTCCGTCCGTGAAGGTAAAGAACATAATGCTGACGGCAGCGAGTCTGCTGTTCTACGCGTTCGGCGAACCGATCTATATTTTGCTGATGATCTTTTCTATAACGCTCAATTACTTTCTCGGTCTTGCCGCCGGTTCGTCGGACAGAAAAAAAGCGAAAACCTCGCTTGTTTTTGCGATTGTAATAAATCTGCTCATGCTCGGCGTATTCAAATATGCCGGTTTTGCGGTTGAATCTTTCAACGCGCTGACGCGTCTTTCCGTTCCGGTTCCGCAGATCCGTCTGCCAATCGGTATATCGTTCTTCACCTTTCAGGCTCTGTCCTACGTTATTGACGTCTATAAAGGAGACGCGCCACCTCAGAAAAGCTATCTCTGCGTTATGCTTTATATCTCCTTCTTCCCTCAGCTTATCGCAGGCCCCATACTCAAATACCACGACGTGGCCGCTCAGATTGAAAACCGGGTTATAACGCTTGACAAAACAGTAATCGGCGTCCGCCGTTTCATCTGCGGGCTGGCCAAAAAGCTTTTAATCGCAAATACCGCCGGATTTATCACCGACACGCTTTTTGCCGCGGATCCCGGCACGCTCGGAGCGGCGGCAGCCTGGCTCGGAGCCGTTTCCTACTGCCTTCAGATCTATTTCGATTTCTCGGGATATTCCGATATGGCAATCGGACTCGGACACATCTTCGGCTTTCAATTTCTTGAAAATTTCAACTATCCGTATGTATCCCAAAGCATACAGGAATTCTGGCGCCGCTGGCATATTTCCCTCTCGACATGGTTCAAGGAGTATCTTTACATTCCGCTCGGAGGCAACCGAAAGGGAAAGCTGCGCACCGGCTTAAACAAACTCATCGTATTCTTCTGTACCGGTCTGTGGCACGGCGCAAGTCTGAATTTTATCGTATGGGGATTGTTCCACGGGCTTTTCATAATGCTTGAAAGCTACGGCGTTATACCGGTAGGCAAATGCCGTTTCCGTCCGCTTAGACATATTTATACATTGCTCGTCGTATGCGTAGGATTTGTAATTTTCCGCGCGGAAACAATGGAGCAAGCGCTCGTATACCTGCGTACTATGTTCACAGGCTTTTCGGGAGGCTCGGTTGCGCTTAATTCTTTCACTTCCCTGCTTTCGCCGTACAATTTGACGATTCTCGGCGCCGGTCTCGTACTCTCTGCCCCGGTCAAAAATTTGTTCAGAGACAACGCCGCAACAAGAGCCGTTTCTTACGCCGGCAGCTTGGTACTGCTCCTTATATGCATAATAACACTTTCCTCCATGACTTATAATCCTTTTATTTATTTCCGGTTCTGAGGACTAATTTATGAATAAAAAACAGTTCAAGTCAATATACAAATTGATATACGTTATATTGTTTGTAGCGATATGCGCGCTGCCGGCACTTCTCATGCCGTTTGTCAAATCCGACGGCGGAGCCGAAAAACGCGAGCTTTCGGAATTTCCTTCCGTAATTAAAAAGGACGGCGGCTTAAACTTTGAATTCACTTCTCAGCTTGAGACTTATGTTTCCGAGCATTTTGCCTTCCGTTCCGGTCTGGTTTCGCTGAACAGTATGCTCAAATCCGGAATATTCAGGACGTCGTCAAACGAAAAAGTCATCGTCGGCAAAGACGGCTGGCTTTTCTTCAACGAAACACTCCCGGATTATACCGGAAACGGCGCACCGGACGAAAATGCGCTTCGCCGAGTTGTCAAATCGTTGTCTCTCATGAATGAATATGCAGATGATTCCGGTATGAATTTCATTTTTGTTCCGGCACCGAATAAAAACACCGTTTACGGAGAATATATGCCCTCGAGGTATATAAAATCCGACTTTTCGGTTTTAGACACGCTTTTCGCTCTCATTGCCGAGGACGGAAGTATAGCCTACGCAGATGTTCGCGGATTGTTTACGGAAAGTTCAGAGCTTCTTTACCACAAACGCGACACTCACTGGAACAACAAGGGCGCGCTGACCGTCGTAAACTATGTGCTTGACATTCTTCAGAAAAGCCACAACGATTTTTCAAAAGCCTCTGCGAATATCGAGCGCACATGGGACGGCGATCTTGACAGTATGCTGTTTCCGTCGCTCGGATACAAGGACGATCAGGTTGTATACGACATTGATTATTCATACAGGTATTTAACCAAATACAAGGGCCCCGACGACATAAGCATTAAGACCGCAAACGACAACGCAGAGGGTACGATGTACATGTTCCGTGACTCGTTCTGCAACTCGATGCTGCCGTTTCTGGCTGAAAATTTCGCGTCTGCGGAATTTACGCGCTCGGTTCCTTACCGTTTTGACAAAATCGAAGAAGGCACCGACGTCATAATATTTGAGATAGTTGAGCGTAATCTCACAAACATCCTTCTCTACCCGCCGGTGCTTCCGGCGCCGGTACGCAATGTCCCGAATTTGTCGGAGGAAGATTTGCCCGAAGCAGAAGTCAAAGCCGAGCTGAAATTCGATATGCTCTGCATTTCTTCCGAATCGCTCTGCGAAGCAGACTCATACTACGTTATAATAAACGGGACGGCATATGAAGCATCGCCGTATAAAGACGACGGCTTTATGATATACGTTTCCGGAATCGAAACTCTGCCGTCAGGCTCGACGGTTATGTGCATAAAAAGCAGCGGCTCCGAAAACGTAACCACAGAATACAGTTTAAAAATAATCGAAAATTAAAGGAGAAAAAACATGAAAAAATTAATATTGGGTTCAACTGCGCTGCTTGCAGCCATAATACTTGCATCATGTTCAAATCAGACTCAAACTGACGGAAAAGATTCAACCGAAAACGTCACTTCCGACCAGACTTCCTCAATACCTCAGACAACCCTTCCCGGTTTTTCTGCGTCCGACTACCGCTTCAGCTACAACGGCACCGAGCTTATTCCCGGAATGAAAATGTCGGAGGTCAAAGATAAGCTCGGAGAAACCACAGACTACTCTGAAGCGCCCTCCTGTTACGCAGAAGGCAATGACAAGGTATTCGAATACAGCGGCGGACTTACCGTCTATACTTATCCTTCGGGCGAGGACGATATCATATCAATTATTGAGCTTTCGGATGATACTCTCTCCACTCCCAAAGGCGCGAAAACCGGAATGAGCTGGGACGAAATCACCGCGCTTTACGGCAGCGAATACACCGAGGAGGGACTTACAAAGGTATACTATCTCGACGACGGCAGGTCTCTGTCATTCTCGGTTGAAAACGACAAGGTGGTACTTATAGAATACCTCAACAATTAATTAAAGCAGCATTTTCCAGCAGTACGGCCGGTATTTTCCGCCGACCGGCAAAGAAAGGCATTGGTAAATAAATAAATGAAATCGAACAGAATCAGGCTCGCCGCACTTTCTCTTTCGCTTGTTTTGTCGCTTTCTTCGTGCAGCATTGATATAGAACGTCTTGTTTTCGGCGAAAATGAAGGCGAGGTTACTCAGAATATCGAAACCCAGCCCGGCGAAATAACTCCCGACCCGCAAGACACCACTCCAAACAGAAACGATATTCTTGTCGTTGACGGAGACAAGACGATTCGTCTTACCGCAATGACGGTTATTACGGAAACTATGCCGGTATACGCCGAGGGCAGCGTTGAATCCAAAACCGTACGGTCATATAAAAAAGGCACGACCGTAACCGTTGAGGTTACCAACGATACAATGTGGCGCGTATACGACGGCAGCAATCACGTCGGATACTGCGAGATTGACAATGTTATATATGAGGATGCCGTATATTATGCGGAGCTTCCGGTCGAATACGGTACGTTTACGAACGGATACGACGCCACGTACAGCGCAAAATCTCATCTTGTCGACGTCCGCAAATACAACGATCTGCTTGAGACGCCGATGATAATCGACATGATCTGCCGCACCTACACACGCAAAGACGGCAAGCCGTTTTACAACAGAAATCTATGCCTGCTTCAGTATGACACATTAATGAAGCTTCTCAAAGCGCAGGCACAGTTCAACGCACACGGCTATACAATAAAAATATATGACGCCTACCGCCCCACAAGCGTTCAGTGGGCTTGGTATGAAATCGTAAATGTCCATAAATGGGTCGCCAACCCGAATCAGGGAAACGGCGGCGTTCATGACCGCGGAGTCGCGGTCGACATCTCGCTTGTCAATATCGAAACCGGTCAAGAGGTTGAGGTCCCGACGCCAATGCATACCTTCAGTGATCTTTCTGCAAGAAATTCTTCCGGAGAATGGAGCTACTGGGCAAAATACAATGTTGAGAATATACTGACCCCGATCATGGTTGAGTGCGGATTTGATATCATCAATTCGGAATGGTGGCATTTTCAGGATAAAAACCTGAACGACTATCTTCCGACTGACCATCCGATCGATGAGATTCCGCTTGTAATCGCTTATTGACATATGAAGATAGTAAAAAATCCGGAGGTGCGTAATGGAAAACGGAAGATACCGTAAGGTCCGGGACATAACCTTGAATCTTGACTGTCCCGGCTGTCCCGTTAAGCCGAGACGCGCAACATTTTTATTTGACACTGCAAAAAATCTCCCGCTTCTTCAGGTGTTCCTCGAAAACACCGGCAGACGCGTAATAAAAGGAGTTTATCTAAAGCTTGTTTATTACGATAATTTCGGAAATGTCGTTCCCGACAACGGCAAAAGCTATAAAATCTGCGGCTTTCTGAATTTGGACTTTCACCCGGGCGCGACAGAAGGCGCTCATAAAGTTATTATTCTCCCGGGAGACGAAGTCGTTGACTGCGACGTTTTTGTAACAAAGGTTATTTGTTCAAACAATGAAACTCTGCTGTTTAACGATTCCGATTATATACTTCCGTCGGAAATTAAGCCGAGGAAAACCTCCTCAGGGTCGAAAAAGCGCAGCGGTAAGCTTGTGCTCGCCGGTCTTCTCGCCTCGGCGCTCCTTATATATATGTTGGTTGCGTTGGGAACTTATCTTTTCAAGGGCGCTTTTGTTTCCCCGGCAGACCGCTCAGCTATCAATAACCTTATTGAAACAAATAACTATGAAGACGCCATGAGCCGCGCGGAAAAAACGAAAAACTCTTCTCTTATAAGCGAAGTTGCGGAAAAAGCAGTCGATTATTATCTCGGTGAAAGCGACGCGGCTTCAGCTTCGCTATTTGTTTCAAAGCTTTCCGGAGACAAACGGAAAAGCGAGCTTGCCGCAAGTATAGCGGTAATGCTTAAAGAGGAAAAAGACTTTGTCTCGGCAAAAGAACTTGCCGAAAGCTGTGAAGAAGAAGAGCTCAAGGAAAAAATTATTTCCGAAGCTGTCGAATATTACTGCGGAAACTTCGACTACGACTCTGCGCTTGAGTTTGCGTCTGCATCCGAAGACGCTGAGCAGAAACGTCGGGTATACGACGAAGCCATCAAATACTTTGTAAGTCAGGAAAATTATTCCGAAGCGCTTGACTACGCAATAAAAACCGGCGACGTGGACGCTCACGTTACGATATACGACGCCGCTATTCTTCAATACTATGAAAACGGAGACTATAACTCCGCGGCGCTTTACATCGCCAAAAGCGGAGAATATGTCAGCGGGAAAATTACGTCATCGCTCATAGACCAGATCTTCGTTCTTGCGGATCCGGTTTATATAAGAACTCATCTCGATATTTTCTACGATTCCATGTCGTTTGCACGCAAGCAGGCGCTTTTTGCATCGGTAATAGACGTATATAAAGAAGCGGTCGGCGTAACAAACAGCAAACGTGTCGCCGGAACGTCCGCGTTTACATTTACTAATATCTCTTCAATAGATACGAGCGAATTTCATACGGTCGGGCTGAAAAAGGACGGAACCGTTGTCGCTTCCGGAAACAACACATATCGCCAGTGCGCAACGTCGGGATGGTCGAATATCGTTGCAATCGCAGCCGGAGAATGGCATACTGCTGCGGTGCGCAGCGACGGAACAGCGGTCGCAACCGGAAGCAACGAAAACCGTCAGTGCAACGTAACCGGCTGGCGCAAGCTTGTGGATATCGCCGCTGGCAGACGCCACACGGTTGGACTGAGAAGCGACGGCACGGTCGTCGCTTGCGGCTCAAACGACTACGGTCAGTGCGACGTAAGCTCATGGACCGATATAATCGCCATTGCCTGCGGCGACACACATACAGTCGGACTGAAAAAGGACGGAACCGTCGTTGCAACCGGAAACGCGGCATTCGGAAGATGCAGCGTAAGCTCATGGACCGATATAGTCGCTATCTCCGCCGGTGACACGCATACCGTCGGGCTCCGTTCAAACGGAACGGTAGTTATGACGGGCCATCCGTACAGCGGCACATGCGGCGACGTATCGAGCTGGACAGACGTGGTCGCAATCTCGGCAGGTTCTGTCTGCACAATGGGTTTGACCTCGTCCGGAACGATTCTGATAACCGGAGACGGCGCTCCAGATGTAAGCGGCATGCTGAATATCGCGGTGCCTGGCGCGGCATCCGATAACTGAGCTCATATAAAAGCAACAAAAATCGGCAAAAGCCAAAAAAGATGGCTTTTGCCGATTTTTTATATTTCAATACAAATGCGTTTCACAGATAAAGTTTTTCCTGTTCCGGTATCGATTCTGAACACAGCGCCGTTAAGCCTGATATTTCCCTTTGCGGTTTCAAATCTGACTGGTATGTGATTTTTCAGATACTCGATTATCCTTGCGGTTTCAACTCCGAGCACCGAATCAAGCGGTCCGGTCATACCGAGATCCGTAATATATCCTGTGCCTTTGGGAAGTATTCGTTCGTCAGCCGTCTGAACATGAGTATGCGTTCCGAACACAACGCTTACTCTTCCGTCAAGATAATTTGCAAGGGCGATTTTTTCGGAAGTTGCCTCCGCATGAAAATCCAGTACAGACACGTCATATTTTCCGCATGCAGTCTCAAGAATCCGATCCGACGTTTCAAACGGACAGGCAAGCGGATTCATATAAACTGTTCCGGCCATATTGAACACAAGCACTCGAACTCCGTGAATTTCGTATATTCCCCATCCTCTGCCCGCAAGCTCGGCCCTGTAGTTTGCGGGGCGGAGGATGTCGGAATTGCCGTCAAGAAACTGCCTCAGATCGCGTTTCTGCCAAACGTGATTTCCGGTTGTTATAACATCCGCGCCGGACGCTTCAATCTCCTCCGCCGTCGCACGGTCAAGACCGTTTCCCTCTGCGGCATTCTCGGCGTTGACTATTGCCATATCGGCGCCGTATTCACTTTTCAGGCCTTCAAGCCGCGCGCACAGAAGCCGTGCCGCCTCTTGTCCGACAACGTCTCCGATACATAGTATAACAAATTCTTTATTCATAAAGTCTTATCACTTATTTTCGGCATCCCCGTTTGAAGCATCCGCATTTATGTTTTTACGGAACTGCTCCGTGCGGAGCGCCGCCTTTCTGCGGCTGCGTTTAACCGCGCCCGCAATGATAAACACTATGCAAGCCGCTATGACCGCAAAAATTATTATCCCGGGAAGAGCGTATATAAATCCGATTGCAAAATTCTCGCATCCCGAAACAAAATTCTTCCAAGAAGCAGCAGCCGCCGATGAGAAGCGTTCTCCGAAGTTTTTCGGCGCTTGATTTATCTCGGTATACTCAACCACCTCGCTAAGCGAGATACTGACCGTCGCGTAGGTTACGCTGTTGTCATACCGCTTCATCTGCGAAGTCATTTTTTCGATCTGATACCTTACATCCGAAAGAGCCGAATTCAGCTCAAGCATATAATTTAGCTCATCCGCTTTTTCAAGCATTTCAAGAAGCCGTTTTTCCTGAATCTCAAGCGAGTTCAACCGCGCCTCAGTATCGTAATACTCATCGGAAATATCGACAGATCCGGTCGTTTTTTTCAGCATGTTATACTTCGCCTCTATACCGGATACGTATTCGTCAAGCGAGTCCGCGGGAATTCTTACAGTATACGACGCCGTACGCTGAACAACTCCGGAGTACACGCTTTTTCCGGTCACGCCGGAGCTTTCGATATAACCGCCGAGAACTTCGGCGGATGACTCTATATCGTTTAACGCTGAGTCGAAATCCTTTGTTTCAATGCTGAGCTGACAGGTGCGGACCAGCTTTCGGTTTTCGTTTTGCGCCGGTGCTTTAGCTTCATAATCCAAATCATATGAATATTCCGGAGCAACGTTCTCGCTGAAAACCCTGTTTCCGTCGTAATAATCTTCTTTAGGAGAGGCGCTGTCTCCGTTGAACGAAGAGCTGCATGATGTAAACAGAGCGGCGACAACAAGCAGCGCCGTAACTAGACAGATTAATCTGGTGTAGCTTTTTTTCATGTTTTTGACCCTTTCTGTTTTAAATCAGCCTCTTCGGAAACCATGCGTTATTTAAGCTGGGCAAGCGCAGCCTCGGTTGACGAGAGCGTATCCTGATACTTGCGCAGTTTTGCGCGCTCTCCTTCAACTACCTCCGCCGGCGCTTTTGAAACAAAGCTTTCGTTAGACAGCTTCTTTTCGAGCCTGATTATTTCATTAAGCAAGTCCTGCTTTTCCTTGGTCAGACGCGCAAGTTCTTTTTCGGTATCTATAATATCGGCTAACGGAATATAAATCGTCGCCGAATCGGTTATTATGCGAAGAGCGTTGTCTTCGTCAACGCTGTCGCATATTTCAACCGACGATGCCGAGGCAAGACGTGTGAAGAATGCCTTTGTTGCGTCGCAGAATACGTCTTTACGCTCGGTTACAATATAAACCGTCGCCTTCTTTGACGGAGGAACGTTTTTATCCGCACGTGCTCTGCGTATCGCTTTTATTGCCTCGATTACGCAGGTCATTCTCGCTTCCTCGCAGGCATATTCAAACCGCTGACTCTGCTCCGGATAAGCGCTTATCATTATGCTATCTCCTTCATGAGGCAGCGACTGCCAAATTTCCTCCGTTATGAACGGAAGGAACGGATGAAGCAGCTTCATTGTTCCGCCGAGAACGTAAACCAATACGTTCTGCGCGGTACGGCAGCCTTCGCTTTCCTTATCGGCAAGTCTGATCTTCGCAAGTTCAATATACCAATCGCAGAATTCGTCCCAAATGAAATCGTACAGCTTCGACAGCGCAACTCCCAGCTCATAACTGTCGAGATTTGCTCTGACTTCTCCGACCAGACGGTTATAACGTGATAGAATCCACTTATCCTCAAGCGAAAGCTTTTCATCGTCCGGCAGTTCAGCCTTCTCTATATCGAGATTCATAAGAACAAAGCGCGATGCGTTCCATATTTTGTTTGCGAAATTGCGCGCAGCTTCAATCTTTTCGTCAGAAAAACGCATATCATTTCCGGGTGAGTTACCGGTTGCAAGCGCAAAGCGGAGAGCGTCGGCGCCGTACTTTCCGATAATTTCAAGAGGATCAATACCGTTTCCGAGAGATTTCGACATCTTGCGTCCCTGCTCGTCTCTGACCAATCCGTGTATAAAGACGTCGGGAAACGGAATTTGTTCCTTAATAGGACGATTTTTTTCTCCCATATTTTCAATTCCCATGAAAATCATCTTTGAAACCCAGAAAGTTATGATATCATAGGCAGTAACCAGAACGCTTGTCGGATAAAAACGCTTGAGATCCTCCGTTTCGTCCGGCCAGCCGAGCGTTGAGAAAGGCCAAAGCGCCGAAGAAAACCACGTATCAAGCACGTCTTCGTCCTGACGCATCGGCTTGCCGCACTTCGGGCAGCATTCCGGAGCGTCTTCGGCAACAACAACCTCTCCGCAGCTGTCGCAGTAGTAAGCCGGTATGCGGTGTCCCCACCAAAGCTGACGGGAAATGCACCAGTCGTGTATATTCTCCATCCAATTAAGATATATTTTTGAGAAGCGTTCCGGTATATATCGGATATCGCCGTCCTTAACGACCTTGATCGCCGGTTCGGCAAGCGGCTTCATAAGCACAAACCACTGCTTCGACGCTATCGGCTCTACTATGCTTCCGCAGCGGTAGCAATGCGCAACGTTGTGCGAATGCTCCTCAACTTTTACAAGATATCCGAGCGCTTCAAGATCGGACACGATCGCTTTTCTTGCGTCGAATCTGTCCATACCGGCGTACTTGCCGCCGTTTTGGTTGATTTTTCCGCTGTTGTCTATAACGATTATCTGCTCAAGATTGTGGCGCTGACCCATTTCAAAGTCGTTGGGGTCATGGCACGGCGTTATCTTTACGCAGCCAGTACCGAATTCACGGTCAACATAGTCGTCGGCAATAACCGGAATCTCTCTGTTCATAAGCGGCAGTATCAGAGTTTTTCCTACAAGGTGCTTATATCTTTCGTCGTCGGGATGAACCGCAACGGCAGAGTCTCCGAGCATCGTTTCAGGACGCGTAGTCGCAACCGTAACATACTCGCCTTCGCTGCCCTTGACCGGATAGCGTATATGCCAGAAATGGCCGCTTACTTCCTTGTGCTCGACCTCAGCGTCGGACAGCGCCGTATTGCAGTGCGGACATATGTTCGTTATACGAAGTCCCTGATATATCAGTCCCTTGTCGTAAAGCGAAACAAAAACCTTCTTTACGGCACGCGAAAGGTTTTCGTTCATAGTGAACGCCTCTCGAGACCAGTCGCAGGAGGAGCCCAGCTTTTTCAGCTGATTTATGATGCGTCCGCCGTATTTGTTTTTCCATTCCCAGACAAGCTTGAGGAACTCATCGCGCCCGATGTCGTGGCGTGAAAGTCCCTTCTCTTTGCGAAGCATTTCTTCAACCTTGATCTGCGTGGCGATTCCGGCGTGGTCGGTTCCGGGAATCCAAAGCGTTTCATAACCGCACATACGCTTATAACGTACCAATATATCCTGAAGCGTATTGTTAAGCGCGTGTCCCATATGAAGCTGTCCGGTTACGTTGGGAGGCGGAATAACGACAGAAAAAGCAGGTGAGTTTTTGTCGCCCGAGGGCTTAAAATACCCGTTTTCCTCCCAGAATTTGTATAAGCGGTCCTCAAAGTCCGCGGGATTATAGGTTTTTGGTAATTCGTAAGGCATGTCTGATTCTCCTTATATAGATTATATTCATTTTATAGCATTTTTAACCGGGATCAAAAAAACAAAAAGCCCCGAAATCAAATGATTTCGGGGCGCTGAAAGCGCGGTACCACCCGGTATTTATAACTTCAGCCGCCTGAAAAGCGGTGTCCGCCGTAACGCGCGGAACGCGTCGCCGCTTATCTCAAATTGAGTTCACCGGCGCGGGAACGGCGCATAACGCCGTATAAAAGACGACTTCAACGCTGCCGAATACCGTGCTTTCAGCCTGTGCACGGCTCTCTGTGAAACGGCTTCACGCCTACTGCTTCTTTTGCTCCATTTAAATTATATATGATAATTATATAACGTGCAAAAAAATTTGTCAAGCATTTTCTCAAAGCAGAGTAATATTATTTTCGCGGCATACTCGTACTGTCTCTTCATCCCAAAGCGACGCCTGAACTTCTCCGATATGCGCTTTTCTTAAGAAAAACATACACATTCTCGACTGACCGATGCCGCCGCCGACAGTAAACGGAAGCTCGCCGTTTAAAAGTGCTGACTGGAACGGGAGTTTCGCTCTCTCGGGGCATCCCCGAATCTCAAGCTGACGCATAAGCGACGCTTCGTCAACGCGTATTCCCATGCTTGAAAGCTCAAACGCAATATCGAGCACTGGATAATAAACGATTATATCTCCGTTCAGATTCCAGTCGTCATAGTCGGGCGCGCGACCGTCGTGGATAATGCCGCTTTTAAGCGCGCCGCCTATTTTCATTACAAATACCGCGCCGAATTCTCTGGCAGCCTTATATTCGCGCTCCTTTGGAGTAAGAGACGGATATTTGTCCTCAAGCTCCTGAGTCGTTATAAACTCGATTGTCTCCGGAAGAAGCGGATACGCAAACGAATAATCATCGGCGATATACTGCTGTGTATGCTTAATCGCACGGTAAATACGGCGCACCATTGTTTTAAGAGTTTCCTCAGTGCGTTCCTCGCGGTTGATAATACGCTCCCAGTCCCACTGATCAACAAATACGGAATGAATATTGTCGGTATCCTCGTCACGGCGGATTGCGTTCATATCGGTATAAAGACCTTCACCGTGACTGAACCCGTATTCTTTCAACGCATAACGCTTCCATTTTGCCAAAGACTGAACAATCTCGGCATCGGCGCACATGTCCTTAATATCAAATCCGACAGGACGTTCGATCCCGTTCAAAGTATCGTTCAGTCCGGACGACGCGCGAACGAAAAGCGGCGCGGAAACACGCGTAAGATTGAGCTGGATCGCAAGATCACGCTCAAAAAAGTCTTTTACCTTTTTGATCGCATGCTGAGTCTGCTTGATATCAAGAATCGACTTATATCCTTCCGGAATTATTATCCTGTTCATAAAAATATTCCTCTTAAAATATAATAATATATATAATACACCGTTTTAACCTTTTTGTCTATACGTTTTTTTATTGTTTAAAATAAATTAATTATTTATAGATTTAATATGAAATAAAAATACGGTATTATTGTATACAGCAACACAAAACAAAGGAGCTGGAAATATGAGCATCATCAAGGAATTTTTTGGGAATATGCCCGAAGGACAGGCTGTCTATGCTTATAAAATGACAAACACAAGCGGGATATCCGTTACGGTTCTGTCGCTCGGCGGTATTGTACAGCAGATTGTGACTCCGGACAAAAACGGTATATCCGGCGACATAGTATGCGGATTTGATACGGTCGAAGGCTATTTAACCGGCGGCGGATACCACGGCGCAATAATCGGGCGCTATGGAAATCGAATTGCGGACGGAAAATTTACTCTCGGCGGAAAAGAATATACTCTTTGCAAAAACGAAAACAATCTGACGCATCTGCACGGCGGCGCTTCCGGCTTCAACCTCAAGCTTTGGGACGTTGAATGCGTCAGAGGGGAAAACGCCGAATCGCTCGTCCTGCGAACGGTATCGGAAGACGGTGAAGAAGGCTATCCCGGCAGACTTGACGTTAAAGTCACATACACTCTCGGAAACGACAATTCGCTTTCGATCCGATATGAAGCGGATTCGAGCGCCGACACAATTTTTAATCCGACAAACCACACATATTATAATCTCAAGGGCTATGCGGGAGGCTCGATTCTCAATACCGAGCTTACGCTGAAATGCGAAAGCTACAACACAACCGACGACCGGCTCATTCCGACCGGTATCGCGCCGGTTGCGGGCACAGAGTTTGACTTCACTTCTCCTCGAATGATCGCACGCCCCTATGATCACAATTTTTTACGTACGGAAAGCGGCTTCGGTGAGACTGCTTATGCTTTCGACCGTTTTTCAGGCAGAACGCTCACGCTTTACACCGATATGCCCGCTGTACAGCTCTACACCGCAGGCTGTATGAACGAGCCGGTTCCTTTCAAAAAGGGCGTGCCTCAGAGACCGCTTCATGCTTTCTGTCTTGAAACTCAGTTTTGTCCCGATTCGCCGAATCACCCCGATTTTCCCTCGTGCGTACTGCCGAAAGGCCGTCATTTCGATTCGCTGACGAAGTTTGTTTTCGGAGTGATCGGCTGACCCGTTTCCTGTTGACAAGCATATGTTACTGTGATAAAATATTATAATGTAAGGAAATAAAAAATTATTTATTCGGAGGAGTGGATAAAATGGCTGCTAATACTGAAGATACCCTCATGATTCATAAAAACGAAATCGTTTTCTTCGACGAGGCTGAAAAGCGTCATTACAGACTTACGCTGGACAACCTCAAGAAAATCGTTTTTGACAATATGGAAGTCAAGAAGTTTTTCGGTCTCAAGAAATACACCATTGAAGTCATAAGGTTCTACGTAAAAGACGACGACATCCCGGAAGTTCTTGAAATACGCGAAGATATGGATCCGAACTTCAGACGCTTTCTCGGCGGTCTGAGATCGTTTGCAGAGGATAATAAAATAGAACTTGAAATCAACCGTATCGGAAACTGAAACAGCAAAAAAAGAGAGGGAAACATTTTGAATGTTCCCCTCTCTTTTTTATTGATTTTACATTGACTCTACTGTGTCGATTCCGAGAATATTAAGACCGCTCTTTATTACCTGGGCGGTTTTTGCGGAAAGCCACATCCGCGCGTTTGTCACGTCTTTGTCCCCGCTCGTAAGAATGGGATTGTCAAAATACCATTTTGAATAGTGCTGCGCAAGAGAGTAAAGATAGTTTGCAATATTTGCAACGGGATATCCGTTTTCCGGAAGCTCCGCCAGCATCTGTTTGAATGAATAAATATCCTTGAGCAAACTCCAGTCTGCGTCCGACGTCAGCTTGTCCGCACGCGGCAATTCATACGATTCTCCCGGGAACTGTTCGGCGTATTTACGGCAAAGCGACATGATGCGCGCATAGTTATACTGAAGATACAGGCTTGAATCTCCCTGCATATTCAGCACCATATCCCAGTCGAACAGAACGTTTTTACCGTAGCCGCACTTAAGCATCGCATATTTCATCGCTCCGTATCCGATCGCTTTGGCTTTTTCTTCGTCGCGAACGCCGCTTCTCGATTCCATCTGGTCTCCCGCACGCAAAACGACCTGTTCCATAACGTCAGACAGCATAACGACATTTCCCTGTCTGGTAGACATTTTACCCGTAGACAACAGAACGAATGAATAATTTATAATCTGCGCGCCCTTGTAGCCGAGGATATCCAGCGCCGCATTGACCTGTCTGCCGTACATAGTCTGATCCTCGCCCAGGACAACAATATTGACGTCGCGTCCTCTCTCCGACTTGTCTATGCTGTAACAGATGTCGCGGAGCGGGTACAAAGACGTTTTGTCGCCTCTTGTAACGGGAAGAATTTTCTGTTCAAAGCCGTAAGCCTCCAAATCGAGAACCTCGCGGCCGTTTTCGTCCTCGCTCAGCTTTCCGGTCCCGCGAAGCTTTTCGATAACTTCGTCGGTTCTTCCGGAAAGTATATACTGCGATTCATAATCAAAATAGTCGTATTTAATACCTATTTCGGCAAAAAGCGACTTCTGACCTTCCATGCATATATCGACGATCCGACGGAACTGCTTTATCATATCGACGTCGCCGGACTCAAGCTTTGCGAGCTGTGCAAAAACCTCCGTTTCAATCTCCGGATGCTCCTTAAGCTCGTCGTTTATACGGACGTACTCGGTAAGCAGCATATCAAACGTAATATCGGCGCGATCCTTTAGCGCGTAAACAAGCATCGAGATCTGCTTGCCGATATCGTTGACAAAATAATGCACCTCTGTGTCGTAGCCGAGAAAACGCAGAAGGCGTGCGACCGAATCTCCGATAAACGCGTTGCGGGCGCGTCCGAGATGCGGAGACGCATTGGGATTTATGCTTGTATGCTCAATCAGCGCTTTTTTGCCGGAAAACGCGCCTGCGCCCCATACTTCGGCGGCGTTTATATCGTCCGTAAGACGCTGTGCAAACGCCTCGCGGTCAACGAAGAAATTAAGATATCCGCCGACGGTTTCGGTATGGTCGATAAAATCTGCGTTCACTTTTTCGGCAAGCAGATTTGCAATGAGCGGCGGCGCCTTGCGTAGCTGTTTTGCAAACGCAAAGCACGGAAGAGCAAAATCGCCGTGCGACGAATCCGAGGGAACGGCGACTGCAGCGTCGAGCAATTCGGGAGTTAGTCCGGGAATCTCATCCGCAATAAGCGGATACAGCATGGTCGAAAATATTTTTTTCATCTTTATCTATCCTGTATCGGTAATATTTAATACTTCATTATATAATATCTCCCCGTGTTTGTCAAGTCCCGAATCCTATTGCACCGTTTTTTGTACACTTTCGGCGACGGATTATAAAAATACAAATGCTTGTAACAATAAATTTACAAATTATTTTGCAAACGCATTGAAAAAAACACTAAAATGGTATACAATATCAAAGTGTAAAGATAATGCAAAAAGAAGGTCTGAAAAATATGGAAAAAAGATTTGTATATGCCGACAACGCAGCGACCACGCAGGTGTCGAAGTCGGTTTTTGACGCGATGGCTCCGGCATTCGGAGAACTTTACGGAAATCCGTCGTCGCTTTACAAATTAGGCCGTGACGCGTCTGACGCAGTTGCAGAAGCAAGAGCGAAGATCGCCGGGCTGCTCGGAGCAAAGGAAAACGAAATATATTTCACGGCATCCGGCTCTGAAGCCGACAACTGGGCGATAAAGGGCACGGCATACGCAAAAAAGAAAAAGGGAATGCACCTTATAACCACAAAAATCGAGCATCACGCGGTGCTTCATACAATGAAAGCGCTCGAAAAAGAAGGCTTTGAGGTCACGTACCTTCCGGTAGACAGCGACGGAATTGTCAGTCCTGACGTGCTTGAAAAGGCGATTCGCCCGGACACAACCCTCGTTGCGATAATGTTCGCAAACAATGAGATTGGTACCATCGAACCCATAAAAGAGCTTTGCGACGTTGCACATTCACACGGAGTGCTGTTCTTCACCGATGCGGTGCAGGCTGTGGGAGCTATTCCGGTAAACGTCCGGGAGCTTGGAGTCGATATGCTGAGCCTTTCCGGTCATAAAATTCACGCGCCTAAAGGAATCGGAGCACTTTATATCAAAAGCAGCGTCAGAATCAACAATCTGATTGAAGGCGGAGGTCAAGAGAGAGGACGCCGCGGAGGCACGGAAAATGTTCCTTATATAATCGGACTTGCAAAAGCGCTCGAGGACGCCGTAGCCGCGCTTCCCGATATGGAAAGAGTTAAAAAAATGCGCGACAGACTGATCAGAGAGATCTCAAAAATACCTTACTCACGTATAAACGGAAGCCTTACAAGCCGGCTTCCGGGAAATGTGAACGCCGCCTTTGAATGCATTGAGGGAGAAAGTATGCTTCTGCTTATGGATATGAACGGCATATGCTGTTCAACCGGCTCTGCCTGCTCGTCTGCGTCGCTTGAACCGTCGCATGTTCTGCTTGCGATCGGCGTTCCCACGGAAAACGCTCACGGCTCCCTGCGTCTTTCAATTTCTCACGAGACAACGGATGAGGATATAGATTATATTATTGAAAAGCTTCCGCCTATAGTTGAACGGCTTCGCAATATGAGTCCGCTTTGGGAAGAAAAAATGGCAAAACTCAGATAACTCTTATAAAAATTCAAGTTAAAAAAGGAAAATTCAAGTTATGAAATACAGCGCAAAAGTAATGGATCATTTTGCAAATCCCCGCAACGTGGGAGAGATCGAAAATGCAGACGGAGTCGGTGAAGTCGGAAACGCCGTTTGCGGCGACATAATGAAAATGTATCTTAAGATAGACAACGGAATCATAACCGACGTCAAATTCAAGACCTTCGGATGCGGTGCGGCAATAGCCACATCGTCAATGGCAACCGAGCTTATCAAAGGAAAGACAATCGAAGAAGCCGTACAGCTGACAAACAAAGCCGTCATTGAAGCGCTTGACGGGCTGCCTCCCGTTAAGGTACACTGCTCTGTTCTTGCAGAAGAAGCGGTTAAAGCGGCTCTCGGAGACTATTACCGCAGGCAGGGCATTGAAAACGAGCTGACACAATACTGCAGCTCAATGTGTTCCGAGTGCTGCCATGCCGACGCCCATGAACACGCTCACACAGACGGTGAGGAAACCGAGGAAGACGAACAGTAACGCAAATGAACGTTCTTATCGGATTAAGCGGCGGACTTGACAGCACCTATGCGGCATACAGGCTGAAAAATGAAGGACACAGCGTAACCGGAGCGTCGGTTGTCATGCATGATTACACCGATACGGGAGCTGCGGAAAAAGCGGCGCAGGAGGTCGGAATTCCGTTTGTCAAAATCGATATGCGCGGTACGTTCGAAAAAGAAGTAATTGACCCGTTCTGCCGCGCGTATATAAACGCATATACGCCGAATCCGTGTGTTATGTGTAATCCGGCAGTTAAATTCGCCGCACTATACGATTACGCGCAGAAGCATAATTTTGACAGGATCGCCACCGGACATTACGCAAGAATCGGCTGCGAGAACGGACGATTTTTCATCAGCACAGCCGATGACGACAGCCGCGACCAGAGTTATGTGCTTTGGGGGCTTTCTCAGGAGCAGCTCTCCATGCTTTTTTTCCCGCTTTCAAGCATGAAAAAGACCGACATACGCGCCGACGCCGAACGTCTGGGACTGAGCGCCGCCGAGGCAAAGGAAAGCCGCGAAATATGTTTCATACCTTCAAACAATTATGCGGAATACATCGAAAAACGTATGAATACCTCGTTTCCGCCGGGCGATTTTATTGACGACAGCGGGAAAAAAGTCGGCGAACACAAAGGGATCATTCATTATACGATAGGCCAGCGCAAAGGATTGGGGCTTGCCATGAACGGTCACGTTTTTGTGACGGATATTGACCCTGTTTCAAATACGGTCACAGTTTCCCGCGCCGGCAATGAGTATTCTGACAGAGCAATGCTCTGCGGACTGCGTTTTCAGAAGCTCGCTCCGGCAAACGAGACGTACCGCGCCGAAGTAAAGATACGATACGCCGCGCGCCCGGTGCCGGCTGAGGTCACGATACAAAATGACAGCGCCGAAGTTTTGTTTACCGAACCCGTTCGCGCCGTAACTCCCGGGCAAAGCGCCGTTTTCTACGACGGCGGCGATTTGCTCTTCGGCGGAATTATAACTAAAAACAAATAAAAATCGCCGGCACGCAGCATATTTTGCTGACTGTGCCGGCGATTTTTCTTATTCTGTTTTGTATCTGCCGATTTCATTAACCGGTATCGTTTCAAATTTAAACGGAATATCGATATCGTCTCTTATCTCGAAGGTGCCTTCTTTAAAAAGATCCTCCGGACGCTCATACTGATCAAGATTATTTTCAATAGTTGAATAATTGGGAATGGAATCCGACATGGGCATTTTTCCTCTGTTGGCGCCCATAAAAATGTTATTGCATATGATCGAACGTGCCGGGTTTGCCGGGAATCTTTCCGATTCGCACTCGGATTCGTCAAAAGTTGTATCAAAAGATTTCGGATATCTTTCTTTCCACAGCTCACTTCTGAATGGGAATCTGCACATCTCATCGATCCAAGGCTGAATGCCCGCCTTACCCTTTTTATGGTATATATCTCTGATGCGATCGTCATAGAAAACCGTATATTTGCAGTCTATAACAACATTATTTTCAATCGTTACATCTCTTCCGCCACCGATCAGAAAACCGTTTCCGGCTGCATTAATAATAATGTTTCCGTACGCAGTCTGACCGGACATGCCGTCGTCAAAATAGACTCCGGTTGCCGCAAAATCCTTTGAGATGCCTTCTTTCCCGATATTTTCAAATTTATTAAATTTAATCAGGTTTCCGTAGCAGGACCAACTGCCTCCGACATAGAGCGCGCCGGCATCGGCAGATTCGTAAACTGCATCATGGACATAGTTGTATGCAACAAGTATGTCGTTTCCGTAATATGCAATTGCGGCGTGAGGACAGTCATAAATTTCGTTGTGAATTATTTTTGCGCCGACTCCGCCGACCCATGCACCGTAATTATAGGTGCGGAATACATCTGCAAAATTGTGAATATTACAGTTTTCGATAGCGTTGCCGCACGGCGTCAAATTTTCATAATCTCCCCTTGGACCATGCGTCAAACGAATTCCTCCTCTACCGACATAAGCAACCTCGCAGCCGTATGTACTGTTATACATGCCGTCGATTTCGATTCCGACTCCTTCAACGTTTCTGACAATACAGTTTCTTATATTTACATTATTTCCGCTGAGCTTTATGCCGTTTTCGCACACGCCCATAAGCGTTAAGCCTTCAAATACCGCATTTGATATCTCGCCGCTGATAAGCGAACCCTGAAATACAGATATTGAAACGCTGAAATCCGAAATGTTTTCGGGAACATAAACATAAAGAAGCATGTTTTCACGGTCGATATAGTACTCGCCTTCGCAGTCAAGCTCTTCAAGCACATTGAAAATGTAGAAATCTCTGTCGCTCTTTATTCCGTATGAGGATGCGTGAGCAAGTTTTATCGTATTCTTTTCTGTGTCAACAGCCGCAATGGGGTTACTGTCCTCTGCCCAGTCGAAATTAAAATATCCGAATGCCCAAACGTCCTTTACGGTCTTCCAAGACTTAATTTTGTCCGCCAAAGAAGATGTGATTGAGAATGTAGGTCCCTTTGGTCTGGGACTTTCCTCTCTGGTTTCTCCCGGATCCTCAATCGAACCTGTTTTAAGATATCCGGTATTCGGATATCTTGCAAGATTCAATCTGCTTCCGTTCAAATAAACGCCGCGATTCTTTCCGACGGTTCCGTCGTTATACTTTGACGCCAGCGATGCTACGCCTATTGCATATACCTCGCCTATCATTTCGCGAGTCAGTCCCTGTTTTAAAAGGTCACAAACAAAAATCCGATCCCTTGCATCCGGGTTCAGCCTTTCAAGAGTCTCTCTGTCGGGCTTCTTGAAATCCGCTCCTTTAATGATCTTTCCGCCGTTTAAAATGACTTCTCCGTCGCCAACCGCCTTATATGTCACAGGATACTCTTTTGTTCCGCTGTCCTTGTCCGTAAACACAATACCGGACATATTGTATTCACCGCCGTGCAGATAAACAGTAAGAGGTTTTGTAAGCCCCTTTTCGATCACCGCTCCGGCAGCCTCAACCGCTTTTTCAAGCGTTTTAAAGGGCTGCTCAGCCGTCCCCTCATTTTTGTCGGAGCCGTTCGGAGATACGAAGAACTTCACTTCCTCATAAACCGGTCCAAAAGCATTTTCCGAAGCCAACTTCGCCGATGTCTGTTCTGTAATCATAAACATTACCGCCTTTTATTAACAATATAAACTGATTTTCGTATTTTTCCGAATTTTATTATAAAATTTGAAGAAAGCACTTTTTCGACATAAATGGTTTAAAAATCCCGCCGAACGTCATGTTTTCCGAAGAAAACGGGTTGCCCGCTGTCAACCCGTTTTATATTTTTACAGTCAGAAAATTTTCCCGTTATATATTTGAGGCGAACGCGCAGCCCAGATATATTCCGGCTCTTCGTCGAAAACAAATTTGAAAACGGTTACTCCCAGGGGATCGGGCGATTTAACGGGAAGATCATGCAGCACGGTTCTGAAATCGCCGTTTTCGAACTCAACCTTTGTACCGTCGAGAAGCTCTACCGATTTCGGACCCTTTTTAAATCCTCCGAATCCCATTTCGCCGTCTTTTGGCCAAATCCAGTTCCAGAAGTACACGGTTTTGCCATCGATGCCGATCGTCTGAGAGCACAGGCCGGATGAATCTCGTCCGATATTTGCCTGATTGCCCTTTGTCAGATAAAAAGCCTCTCCGTTTCTTTCGAGCCACTTTCCGACTTCGTTCAAAGGCTTAACTGCGTCGGCAGGAACCGAACCGTCTGCCTTCGGACCAATATTAAGCAACAGATTTCCTCCTCCGTGCGCCACTGTACGAAGCATACGAAGAATGCGGTGCGCATTGTAGGCATACGGCTGCGCCTCTTCCTCGTCAACATAACCCCACGAAATATCGTTGAAGGTCATGCAGGATTCCCAGTAACGTCCTCCGCCGTTCAGATGCCCCTCGGGCGTTCCGAGATCCTCTGCCAAACGGCTTCTGTCGTTTATTACGATATGCGGCTGAAGCTCGCGGAGACGCTGGTTGCGCGCCAGGGAATCCCAGCCTTCCCAGCCTTCCATCGGACACGGTACGTCGTACCAAAGCATATCTATCTTACCGTATTCAGTCAGAAGCTCGGTATTGAGCGCTTCGATATAGTCGAGAAAACGGCGGCGCGCCGCTTCATCATAAGCACAGGAGGCTCCGTCGGGATGATGCCAGTC
>JAQXSY010000030.1 GCA_029219205.1 Bacillota bacterium
CCGTCGGGATGATGCCAGTCCATAAGCGAACTGTAAAATCCAATCTTAAGTCCGAATTCACGGCAGGCATCGACAAATTCACGAACCAAATCACGTCCGCAGGCATTATAAGAATTGAACGGATTCGTTTTGCTGTTCCAAAGAGAAAAGCCCTCGTGATGTCTTGTCGTCAAAACCATATATCTCATACCTGCCGCTTTTGCCTGTGCGGCCCACTCGCGGCAGATTCCCTCGCGGGGATTGAACTTGTCTGCAAGCTGCTCATATTCGTCCTTAGGTATGCATTCGAATGCACGGGCCCATTCGTGCCTGCCTAAAACAGAGTAAAGGCCGTAATGAACAAACATTCCGAAACGCGCTTCTCGAAACCACGCCATGCGCTGTTCACGAGTGTCTGCAAGCTGTTTTTCGTAATCGAGTTTTGAAAGTATTTTTGTCATTTCATTTTTCCTTTATGTATTTTATATTTCATTCGTTCAGATATATTTTCGGAACACGCCTGCGGTCAAAGCTGCAAAGCACCTCATAGCTTACTGTCCCGGCATAACCGGCTATCTCGTCTGCGGTTATTCTTTCGCCGCCGTCTTCGCCCATAATTGTTGCGATGTCTCCGACCGCGGCGCCTTCAATGCCCGATACGTCAACCATAAGCTGATCCATACATACCCTTCCGAGTATCGGAGCGCGCCTGCCTCGAATTATTACCGTGCCATTTCCGGACAACAGCCGCGGGACTCCGTCCGCATAACCCGCGCAGACCGTTGCAACACGCGTTTTACGGTCTGTTACAAACGTATGACCGTAGCTTATCCCCTGCCCTGCTTCAACCTCTGCAACACGCGAAATTCTCGCGCGGATACTCATTACCGGCTTAAGTCCGCGGCAAAGCGGAGCAAGCTCTCCGGAAGGCGCGTATCCGAAAAGTACAATCCCAACTCGCGAAAGATCGTAGCCCTCACGTGAAACTATTGTTCCGGCGCTGTTCAGAGCGCTTTTCATCGGGATACGCACTCCATCGTTTTCGAGCCTTCGGCAAAATGAATCGAAAACATCAAGCTGTTTTTGCGCAGATGAATAATCGCTTGAATCCGCGCATGCCAAATGCGTGAAAATTCCCCTGACCGATATACCGGGCAGGTTGTATATCCGACGTATCTCTTCTGCTGCGCCGTCTGTCGGGAAGAAGCCAATACGCTCCATTCCGGTATCGAGCGCAAGCATAATATCCGCCTCCGCTCCATGCATCGTCGCTGCCCGGGAGATTGCTTCAGCCGAGTTCATGCTAAAAACAGTCGGAATTATTTTCCGGGAAACAAGCGTCTCTGCCCATGCGGGATCTGTATAGCCCAGTATCATAACGGGCGCGCTTATACCTCCTTCACGAAGCTCTATTGCTTCGTCGGGAGTCGCAGTGCCATATCCGGCGGCAAGACCGTCGAGAGCTTTGGCAACCGGCAGCGCTCCGTGACCGTAAGCGTTGCTCTTAACAACAGCCATTATCTTTGTTTTTCCGATGCTTTTTTGTATTAAATTAAAGTTACCGCGCAGCGCGCCGAGGTCTATTTCCGACCAGACGCGCGTACGTTCAAACGCAGTATTCAGATTCAATTCAAATCCTCCGAAAAAAAATATATTTTACGGCATCAGAATCCAGAAGCGGTCTGATAAATACTGCGCGCAGGCATAGCGGCGCAGAATCATCCGGCATCGCAGGTAGCAATCATATCGATTCCTGTGCCGGCAATATCAATAACGACCTTTTCGCCCGCTTTGACAGGCAGCCCAATCGTTACGGAATTAATATATTTCATACATTCCATAAGTTTTTCTTTGGGCAGCGGCGTTTCGCTTCTGACGGGAACAAGCCTGCCGTCAGAGCACCTTACTGTCGTCGTAAGCGTACGCACAGGCGCCGTACACTCTGTTACAGCATATTTTCTGCCTCTTTCGCATCCGTTGCCGCTGACTTCATACAGGCTTCCGTTCTTGTTTACAGTAAGCCCGCATCCGAGAGGACAGCAAATGCAGGTCAGATTTTTGTAAAATTCAGACATTACGCATTTCCTCCTTTATTCAATAGAAAGCGTAAGCTCTCCGCACCCGTCGATCGAACCGGATTTTACAGCAATCGTCTGCATTTCTCCCGGCGCAACCTTGGGACACTTTTTTGATACGATAACGTTTCCTTTTTCATCGCGCAGGACTGCGGACACGCCGCGCATTATTGCCGATACTCTGAAATAAACCGTCGCTCCGTCTTTTTTCCCGATGCGCTGCGGAACAGTATATCGTACGTTGCTGCCGGATTTAACCAAAACCTCTCCCTGTTCGTTTGAACCGGACATAATCAGTTTTGCCGCGCTGTTTCCGGCGATCTCGGCTTCATCGGAGACATAGTCGGCAAGATCGTGAACATGAAGCGCGTTTCCGCATTCAAAAATTCCCGGAACAGACGTCTGCCTCAGATCATCTACAATCGCCCCGCCGGTTACAGGATCGAGCTTAATTCCGGCGGACTTTGCAATTTCGTTTTCCGGGATAAGCCCGACGGACAAAAGAAGCGTGTCGCATTCGATGTATCTTTCCGTTCCGGGTACAGGCAGGCGTTTTTCGTCAACCTCGGATACTGTTACGCCGGTAAGCCGATCGACGCCGTGTATTTCGGTAATTGTGTGACTCAGATAAAGCGGTATGTCAAAATCGTTCAGACACTGCTCGATGTTTCTCGCGAGACCGCCGGGATACGGCATAAGCTCGCATACCGCCTTGACCTTCGCTCCCTCAAGCGTCATTCTCCGCGCCATTATCAGTCCTATGTCTCCGGATCCTAGTATAACAACGCTTTTACCGGGCATATATCCCTTCATATTAATAAGCTTCTGCGCGGTTCCGGCAGTAAAAATACCCGAAGGACGTGTCCCGGGAATGTTGAGCGCTCCTCTGGGACGCTCGCGGCAGCCGGTTGCAAGAATAATTGCGTCCGCTTTAATGTTAAATATTCCGTTTGACGGATTCGTTGCGGTTATAATGCGTTCCGGCGAAAGCGAGGTGACCATGGTGTCAAGCATGACCGGTATGCCAAGCTCCCGGACCTGTTTTTCAAGTCTTCCGGCATATTCCGGTCCCGTCAGTTCCGTTCCGAATTTATGAAGACCGAATCCGCTGTGTATACACTGCTGAAGTATTCCGCCGAGCGCTTTGTCGCGCTCGATTATGAGTATGTCGCGCAGTCCGGCTTCATACGCCGCAATCGCCGCGCTCATACCGGCAGGACCTCCGCCGATTACCGCAAGGGCAATTTTTCTTTCCATTTCATTTTCCTCCCTTGCCAAGCTCTGTACAAATATAAGAACCGCCGCCGTGCTTTGTAACGTCAGTCATCGGTATTCCAAGCTCCTTTGAAATAAGCTCCATAACCGAAGGAGAACAAAATCCCCCCTGGCACCGACCCATGCCGCTTCTTACACGCCTTTTTATCGCGTCAAGACTTTTTGCCGGCGGATTCATGCGTATCGCCTCAACGATCTCACCCTCGGTTATGCCCTCGCAGCGGCATACTATTCGGCCGTATTCCGGATGCTTTCGTATAATTTCGTTTTTTTCGTCGTCGGTCAGCGTTTTAAAATGATCCGGCGCATGCCTGATCGGATTGAAGTTTTCATTGACAATAAGCTCAAGCCCGTCTTTTTTCAGCAAATCAACGATATATTCCGCAATCGCAGGAGCCGAAGTAAGTCCCGGCGACTCAATTCCAGCAGCGTTCACAAAACCGGGCAGCGGATTTGTAAGAATGAAATCGCCCGTATCTCCGACTGCGCGAACACCGCAGAAAGTGGTTATTACGTTACGGAACGGAAGCCGTTCCGAATAACGAACGGAAGCGGCGGCCATTTCCGCAAGCCCCGCCGCCGTCGTCGATTTATCATCGCGATCCTCGGTATCGTGAGCCGTCGGACCTAGCAGAAGGTTGCCGTCAGCCGTCGGAGACACAATTATTCCTTTACCCATCTTTGAAGGAGCCCGGAACACTGTGCGGTTAAACATACCGCCGAATTCACGGTCAAAAATATAGTATTCGCCGCGTCGGGCAGTTATTTTAAATGATTTGTCGCCGAAAAGCGCGGCAACAATGTCCGCATGTGTTCCGGCAGCGTTGACCACACGCTTTGCATACACCTTTTCTCCGCTTTCTGAGATCAGAAGAAAGCTTCCGTCCTCCTGTCTTTCGGCTGAAACAAGCTTATAACCGCATTTTAGCTCAACGCCGTTGTCCATTGCGTTTCCGACTGCGGCTATCGTAAGCCCGTATGTGCAGGTAATTGCGCCGGTCTGCGCCCAAAGTGCCCATTCTGCCTGCGGAACAAGATTCGGTTCAAGCTTGTGAAGCTCCTCCCGCCCGATTATACGCATATCCGGAACTCCGGTCTGTTTTCCGCGGTCATAAAGCATTTCGATAACCGACTTTTCGTCCTTATCGCCGATAACAAGCGAGCCGTTGCGGCGGTATTTTACGCCAAGCTCCTTTGTAATCCGCTCCATCATCTGAGAGCCGCGTAAATTCAGCTTCGCCTTAAGAGTGCCGGGAATTGCATCAAATCCGGCGTGAACTATCGCACTGTTTGCGCGCGAAGCTCCGTTGGCAACGTCCGCTCCTTCTTCAAGCAGTATTGTGCTGACCTTATATTTTGCAAGCTCCCGCGCTATAAACGCTCCGGTTACGCCCGCACCTATTACAGCGACGTCATATATTTTTTTACTCATAAAGATTCATCTCCGGTGTTTTCTGTTTATTTTGCTTCCGCGCTTTCTTTTATAATTGATATGACCTTATCCCAAAGAATTCCGGTCTCTATCTCGTCAACTCCAAGATACTGCTCAAGCTCGCCGGGAGATGAAAATCCTTCTCCGTATTCTTCATAATATGCGTTGAGCCCGTCGGTGTATTCGTCGTCGGAAAGCGAAAGACCCTCGGCGCGGATTATCGCCTGAAGCACAAGACGTTCCTTGACTTCCTTTTTTGCGTATTCTTCAAGTTCGTCCATGAATTGTTCCAGCGTTTTTCCGTATGATTCAAAAACGAAATTTTCAAGACTCTTTCCGTAATATGCGGCATACTTTTTATACTCGGTGTAACGGCGGTCCTTTGAGGAATCGACTTCCTTCTTCGGATATTCAATTACCTCTGCATTGTCAACAGCCATCGCCCAAAGAGTTGAAAGATTTTCTGCTTCCGCATCCGCGATTCTTGCTTCGGAAAGCTGCTTTTTTACTTCCCCGCGGTATTCGTCCGCGGTTTTGGCGGTTTCTGACAGCTCTGCCGCCGTCTCGTCGGTAAGCTCAGGTATAACGGTTGTGTTTATCGAAACGACCGTTATGCGGAATGTTATCGTTTTCCCGGCGAGCAGGCTCGCTTTTTCAACTGAATCAATAGTATAGTCTTCGGGGAAATCCACCGTAATCACAATCTCATCGTCCTTAACGGCGCCGATAAGCTTTTCACCGAGATCGCTCAGCATGGAGCCTTCAACCGTTTCTCCAACCGGGAAAAGCACGTCGTTTGCCGCAAATTCCGGAATTTCGGTTTCGTTATCGTATACCTTGTAGGAAATACGCGCGCTGTCGCCTTTCTGAGCCGCGCGTTCGGTAATCTCAACTGACTTCGGTATTCCTTGAAGCTTTTCGTTTATATAGCTTTCAACATCTTCGTCGCTTACATCTAAGGATGCGGGAGTATAAACAAGGCCCTTATATTTTCCGAGAACTATGTATTTTTCAAGATTTGCGTTTTTGTAACCATTCCAACCGTCTGAGCAGGAGCAGAAAACGGATGTCAGCAATGCGATAATGAGTATCGAGCAGATAATTTTCGTCTTCACTTTTTCGTTCCTTTTTCATGTTTAAGAATTCATATTATATATTTTACAATATAAATATATACCACATTTCGGCCCCGATTTAAAGCCAGTGGTTGTTAATTTACAATTTGGTAAAATAATTTAATATTTTATTCACACATTCAGGGGCGCTTTGACTGTATCTAAAAATTAATAAAATACTGTTTATATAGCATCAGATATATGATATAATGTATATAAAATCAATCTCTGCGGGAGGAAACGTCGCGGATGGATATAAAAATTCAAACTAACACACTGAGACTCATCACAAGACTTTCAGACAGAACAAACCGCACTGAACCCTGCATACCTTTTGTACCGCAGAAGCCGGAATTCATCGAAAAATACGAACCGGTCATGCCATTTGAAACAGCCTCGCCGGAACAGGTCGGAATAAGCTCGCGGTATATAGCGGATTTTTACCGCGAGATCGACTGCGACGAATCTCTTGATATGCACGGAATAACCATTCTGAAAAACGGGAAAAAAATTGCGCAGGGCTCGTTCGGCGCGTACAGAAACGACGTATGGCACGTGACGCATTCCTTTTCGAAAAGCGTAACCTCGCTTGCAATCGGAATGCTTATTGACGAAGGCGTTCTTACAACCGACACAAAAATCACGAAAATATTTGAAAAACGCGTGTCGCCGCTTACCTTAATCAGTCACCGGGCAATTACGGTCGGACATCTTCTGACAATGACGAGCGGAATACTCTTCAACGAGGCCGGCTCGGTCACCGAAGAAAACTGGGTAAAGGCTTTTCTTGAATCAACGATTACAGACGAACCGGGGAAAAAATTTTCCTACAACAGCATGAACACATATATGCTCTCGGCGGCAGTAAAGGAGCTTACAGAACAGGGACTGTGCGAGTTTTTAGAGCCGAGACTTTTCAAGCCGCTGGGTATTGAACGCTATTTCTGGGAAAAATGTCCGAAGGGCATTGAAAAAGGCGGCTGGGGACTTTACCTTATGCCGGACGACATGGCAAAGCTAGGTCAGCTTTATATGAACAGAGGCGAATGGCATGGGAACCGGATTGTATCGAGCGAATGGATAGATGAAGCGGCCTCGGAAAAAGTTGCGACGCCAAAAGAAAACGGAAATTTCAATTACGGGTATCAGATCTGGACAGGAAGAAACAGCAACTCTTTTCTGCTCAACGGAATGTTCGGTCAGAATGCGCTCGGAATGAGAGACTCCGGAATCATTATCGTTACGACCGGCTCGAACGGCGAGATATTTCAGCAGAGCAACCTGTACAGAATTGCGGAAAAATACTTTGGATCGGGCTTCTCCGTACCCGCCGGACCGCTTCCGGCGGATAAAAAGGGCGAGAAAGAGCTGAAAAAAACGCTTGACTCGCTCGGAAGCGTCAGAAGAAAGGCAAAGCCGCTTGTTGATTCAAAAAATCCGCTGCGGTTGTTTCCTAAATTATTAACTAAGAAAAAGCTTCCTCCGCAGTGTAGTGCGCTTGCCGGCAGAGAGTATTTGATTGCGCCGGAATACTCAAGAAACATCGGAATTATGCCGCAAGTTATTCAGATCGTACAGAATAACTATACACAGGGACTCGACAGTATCTCGTTTGCGCTTGAAAACGGCATTTTTTCGGTCGTGTTCACTGAGGGAAGCTCGGTTCACAAATTCCCGGTAGGCTTTTTCAAGCCGGAATACGCAACGCTGGATTTCGGAGGCGAGCATTATCTTGTCGGAACTTCCGGATTCTTTGCCTCCAATGAGGACGGAGCGGATGTGCTGAAATTGCGCATTTCTTTTCTTGAGGCCGGAAGCGCCAGATTCATACGCATGGTATTCAACGACAGTTCGGTAACTGTAACCTTAACCGAAACGCCGTGCGGAAAATTTATTTTTGACAGCATCGCCGACGTCATGGACGGACTTGGAGAAAAGCGTCTGCTCGGCGCCATAACGTCAAGAATCGACCGAGAATGGCTGAAGTATAAAACCGACGGCTTATTTTCCCCGACCGTCGAGGGAAAACAGAAACCCGACTGATACTTTATTGAAAGGAATCCTTTATGAATGTTGACAATTCTGCGGCTCTCAGCAGTGAAGATATTGAAAAAGTCTACTCTCTGGCGTCGTCGATAATAGCCGAAATTGAAAAAGCAGTAACCGGAAAACATAAGGAAATAGTTCTGCTGGTAACGGCGCTTGCGGCAGGCGGTCACGTTCTCATTGAAGACGTGCCTGGAGTAGGAAAAACAACGCTCGCCTCGGCGCTTGCCAAAGCAGCCGGACTTGATTTCAGACGCGCCCAGTTTACGCCTGACGTCACTGCCTCCGACATAACCGGATTCAATATTTACAACCGTTCGACCGAAAGCTTTGAGTTTCGCGAGGGGCTGGTCATGACCAACATACTGCTTGCCGACGAAATCAACCGCGCGTCCCCGAAAACACAGTCGAGCCTGCTTGAGGCAATGGAGGAAAACAGCGTTACGGTCGACGGCAAGACCTATCAGATACCGGATCCGTTCATGGTAATAGCTACTCAGAACCCGGCAGGTTATATCGGAACCTATCCTCTTCCCGAGGCGCAGCTCGACAGATTCATGATCCGTCTGACGATCGGATATCCGTCGCCAGAGGATGAAACCGAGATCATACGAGCGCGCCGCACCTCAAATCCGCTTGATTTTGTTCAACCGGTAAGCTCGCGCGGCGTTATTAAGCTGATACGCGCCGTTGCACAGCATATTAAAGTCAGCGAATCGCTTTGCAGGTATATGGTCGATCTTGTCTCCTGTACGAGAAACGACAAACTGATTGCGCTTGGAGCAAGTCCGCGAGCAACTCTAATGCTTATGCGTATGTCACAGGCATACGCATTCATGCAAAAACGCGAATACGTTGTGCCCGAAGACATCGCCGCAGTTTTTGACTGCACAATAGCGCACCGCATCATTCTCTCTCAGGAGGCAAAACTTAACCGCATCGGCGCCGAGAAAGTGCTCGACTCAATCTTCAAACGCATAAAAGTTCCCTTCGGTATCCGTCAATGAAGAATAAGAAAATCAAAGCGTCGATTCGGCCGCGCGGCACTGTCATAATCTATTTTTTCTTTATGTTTTCTGCGCTGGTATTCATGCACGCGCTGCGGTCAACGATATCGAGCGTATTGCTTGTGTTCACGGCGGCGCTTCTTCCGGTCAGCCTGCTGTATTCGATTATACTTTCGAAAAGTATAAAAATTGACGTACAGACAAAAGCCAAAGAATTTCATAAAAATGACATCTTTCAGATCTTTGCGGACATAAAAAACCTTTCTCCGCTTCCCATGCCGTTTTCATCGGCGCATATTATTATGCCTTCGTCAGAGGGCCCCGAATGTATAAAAAAGCGCGTTCGGTTTTCCGTTATGCCATTTAGCGTGTGCCGTCTGTCCGACGAAGCCGAATTCCGATTCAGAGGAGAATACCGCCTTGGACTTGTCTCGGTTGAAACATCCGACCTGTTTAATCTGTTTAATATAAGGATTAAAGTAAGCGCCCTTTCGCTCTGCTATGTGCTTCCGAGAGTTTCGGCAATTCCGGAGACTGTTGCCGGAAGGGCAGAAAGCGGCGAACGCGCAGGCACAGATCCCGTCCTCTCCGCCTCCTCCGAACGCAGCGGCACAAGGGAATACCGTTTGGGAGACAGTATGAAAAATATTCACTGGAAGCTTTCTTCAAAAGCACAGGAGCTTATTGTCAGACCCGAAACCGCCGGTGCTGACGCAACCGTTGCAGTGTTTATCGACTATACGACTTACGTCTGCGCTCCATTCAAAGAAGAGATGGACGGAGAGAAGCTTCAAAAATTCAGAAACGCCCTGTGCGATGCAGTCGCAGACGCGGCCGCATCGGTGATCGCCTGCATTGCAGAATGCAAAGGCACCTGTATGATATACTGGCTGGACGCACGGCACAGTAACAGCGTCAGAGCAGATTATGTAGATTCACCTGAGATGTTTTGGCTGAAGCTCCGCAATTTCGGAACCGCCCCTGCGTATAAATCCGTAAAAAATCCGTTTGAGGAATTTGTGCAAAACTCGTCCGGAGAATACTCGTCAAGGATCTTTATAACCTCAAGGACCGACTCCGATGCTGCCGAAGCGCTTATAACGGCGGCGGCAGTTTCCGGGAACTCCATTGACAGTACCGTAATCATCGCCGACGCCGCTTCATTCTTCGATGATGAATCAAAGCGAAAAAAATATTCCGAACTTTGTTCCGTCTGCGCCTCTGAGCTTGCCGGAGCAGGTATAAACACCGTCATATTCTGAAAAATGAAAAAAGACGTTTATAAAGAATTAACTGAACAAGACGAATATATATGCCTTCCCGAGGAAAGATCCGTAAAAAGGTTCTCTTTTGCAGCCGGGTATTTTTTGCGTTGGCTGACGGCTTTTGCGGCGGTGCTCGGTCTGACTTTATTTTTCTGCGACGCTTTCAGAATCGAAATCAACCCGGTTATATCGATTGATTTTTCCGCAATTACGGCAGCGTCGGCAGCCGCGCTGTGTTTCGGTTTCCGCGGCGTCGCCGTTTGGCTCGGGTCAACGCTTTTGAGTCTGTTTATTACAAACGGATTCAGTGCGAAAGGTCTGGTAAAAAACGCATATTACGGGGTAATACAACTGTTCAACATCGTCTCGGAACGAATTTCGAAAGGCGGTTTCGCCGCGCCGGATGTGTTTCCGATTGACGATATTCCCATCGAAAAAGCCACGTTGTTTGCGGTTTTTATCCTCGCGGCGCTGCTTTCGCTTGCGATCGTACCGTTTACTGTCAAGCGCGCGCGGTTAATTGTTCCTTCAGTCGTTATCGCGTTTATATGTATTCTTATTTTCACATATAATCTGAGCGAATTTAATCTTGGATTTGCAATAATTATCGCGGCAATATGCGGAATGTTAGTCTTGCGGAGATACGACTCAATATACATCATCAAAGGAACCTTTACGTCGCCGCAAGTTTTATCGGGAGGAGGAAAATCCGCTGTCGCAGCAATGCTTGCGGCGGCGATTGCAGTCTCCGTACCGGCAGCGGTAATTAAAGAGCCTCTTGGTGAAATTGACTTGATAAAAAAACCGATTGAACTCGCGCGCAACCTCCTGACCATGATAATTTCGGAAAAAGCGACGGATATTGAACTGATAAATGCGGGAATAAGCTCAAATTTCATGTCAAAGCGCACAAGCTGGGCGTCCGACCGAAACTTTGCCGGAGAAAAGATCATGGAAGTCCGTTCCGACAGCGGATTTCCGGTATATCTTCGCGGCTGGGTAGGCGGTTTCTTTGACGGAAACAACTGGAGCGCGGCAATACCGAAAGGAAATCTGCTTTCAGCGGAAGCTTTGAACTATTCCTACGAATTTTACGACGGATTCACGCCTGACATTTTCACATACAGCTTTGCGGAATCGCTGACGCAAAACAGAACAAACACGCTTGAAACGCTGGGTTATAAGCGTTCAAAAATACAGATAACAATGTTATCGCGGGAAGACACCACCGTATTTTTGCCCTCGGTTTTCGATCCGGTTACCGGGATAGTATTTCCCGAAACGGACGACAGAGAAGCATATTCGTTTTTTTATGAGGGTATGATCACATCAAAGCTGCCGCTGAAGCAAAAAATATACGCCGCCTCTGCACTGATCCCGACCGGCGACCTTTGGAGCAGCTATAACCAGGTTATTGATAAAATCGATGAATACAGCAACAATCTGCTTCTTATCGACCGTTTTTACACAATATATAAGATGAGAGGACCAACATACGGTCTTAAAGAATTTTCAGCCGATCTGCGCGCCGAACGAACTGCGGCCTACCTCGGCGGCGAAATCGAAAACGACATTTACGCCTATTTGACAGAAAAAAACATTTCCGTACTAATCCGTTTTATTGATATGACGGATGCGCAGAAAGAGGACTTCTACTTTCGGAACATTGAACTGAGAAACAAATACGAGACCGCAATCAAAACATGGTTCGGCTACACGGAATTTCCCGAAAGCGAAATTGTCCGCCGCGCCGCGGAATCCGCAATAGGCGCCGCATCTGAAACGGATCACGAAAATATTTCAACTACGCTTTACGCGATCCGGTCGGTAATAGAATACCTTTCCGAAAATTGCCGCTACTCGCTTACGCCGGTTAAAGGCGACGACAACTCGCTTACCGCAATCGAATCTTTTCTGAGCGAAACCAAGGAGGGCTATTGCGTACAGTTTGCGTCTGCCGCAGCGGCGATGCTCAGATACCTCGGGTATACCGTCAGATATGTTGAAGGCTATGTCGCCGACGGCTTCAAACTCATAAAAGATGAATCCGGAAAAGAAATATATACATCAACCGTCACCGACGAAAATGCGCACGCATGGATTGAAGTATATATAGACGGAATGGGCTGGCGCCAATTTGAAACAACGCCCCGTTCATTTGAGCCGTCAATTAAAGATACGGAAACAGCGGAAACAACCACAGGAGCTCCGGACACATCAGCTCCGGTTATCGAAACGACAGCGCCAAAGGAAACAACAGCCGCCCCCGCTGTTCCCAATCCTCCGGACGACAAACAAAGCGGCCCACGTGTGCTTGTCATTGCGGCGGTAATTATTGCGTCAGCCTTAACGGTATTTCTGATAATACGAAGAAAAAACAGCGAGGAACGCTTTAAAAAGCTTTGCCGCGCCGCAAAATCAGGCGCTTTGACCGAAGCTGAGACACTTAAGCTCGGAAAGAAACTTGCGAAAAAGGCCTACCGTTCATTCATCGCGCTCGGTGTAAACCCGGCGCCGGGCGAGCTTCCGGTTGACTATCTGAAGCGAGTCGATTCCACGCTTCATAAGCTGAGAAGCTCCGGAAACACTGCCGAAAAGAACAATTTCCGCGCAAAAGACGGATACCGCCTGCTTGAAAAAGCCGAGTACGGTTCAAAGCTGACGAGAGACGAGCTCTGTTCGCTTTCCGTCTATGCCTTTGAATGCAGAAAAGAGGCCGGTCGATTGCTTAAAGGCTTCAGACGGTTCTTTGAAAAATACGTCGCACTTTCAATATAAAAATAACAAAAACTCCGAAAAAACCGGTATAAGCGGCTTTTTCGGAGTTTTAAAATTTATATGATTCAATCGCGTCAGAAAATACGCCGGACTATTTAAGCTTGATTTTCAGAACAGTGCACACGTCGTCGAGCATTTTGTAATTCGGGAATTCCACAAATGTAAGTCCAGGGTAGTTTTCCGTTCGCCAGTCGGAAAGCGTCTTGACTTCGCTTCCGTCCTTGAGCAGGCGTACATATTCAATCCTGTCATGAGGAATACCGAAAAGCGGAAGCGGTCCGATCGGCGTTTCTGTTATGCAGGCGTAAACGCTATCTCCGTTTTGTGTGTAACGTCCCCATTCAGGCTTGTCAAACTCGCTTATGCCGGCTCCGTAAATCGCTTCCCCGCTGCGCGACATCCACTCGCCGATTTTTTCAAGTATTTCGCACGATTCCTTCGGGAACCGTCCGGTAGCATCCGGGCCGACGTTTAAAAGCATATTTCCGCCCTTTGAAACGCATTCGATCAGCTTTTTAATTACAATATCAGCCTGTTTGAAGTTAAAATCCTTTGCACAGTAGCCCCAGTGATCGTTCATGGTTATGCACGCTTCCCACGGAATAGGCTCTCCAAGCTCGTTTACAATTCCCTTTGGCGGTATTATACATTCGGGAGATACAAAATCGCCGCTGTAATACGCGGGAGTTGCCGTCGCAAGCGAGCCGAATCCAAGACCGCTGACCTCGAGACGATTGTCGGTTATAAGCTCCGGCTGAAGATCCCGCACCATTTTAATAAGTTCTGTCGCGCGCCATTTTTCTCCGATCATTTCTTCATACGAATAATCGAACCACATTATATCGATTTTTCCGTAATTAGAGCAAAGCTCACGGATCTGTCCGTGCATGTATTCAAGGTATTCTTCAAACGGACGGCGAATCTTATACGCCTCATCTGTACGGTGCGGGTGCGCGTGATGCATATATGCCGGATACGCAGGATGATTCCAGTCTATAAGAGAATAATATATGCCGACTTTCAGCCCTTCGTCGCGCAGCGCTTCGACATATTCTGCGATAAGATCGCGCTTGAAGGGCGTGTTCGTGATTTTGAAATCTGTCAGTTTTGAATCGAAGAGACAAAAACCGTCGTGATGCTTTGCCGTCAGAACGACATACTTCATTCCGGCGCGCTTCGCCGCGCGCGCCCATTCGTGTGCGTCAAACGCATATGGGTTGAATTGATTGAAATATGAATAATACAATTCGTCGGAAAGATTTTCGGCGCCCCTGACCCATTCTCCGCGAGCAGGAATTGAATAAAGTCCGAAATGAATAAACATGCCGAAGCGATCATGTCTGAACCATTCGCTCCGCTTAAATTTTTCGTACATAATTTACAGTCTGCCTTTCATCTGTTTTTAAAGCATTTATGCCGATTTGATTTTATCATATTAAAAAGCAATTTGCAACCTGTTTTTTTGACTTAGTTATTGCATTTACCTGCAGAATGTTATAAAATGAAATAAAAAAACGGAGGCTAACATAATGTTAAACGTAGCTGTACTCGGGAAATGGCATGTTCACGCATGGGGATATGCAAACGAAACAAATACAAGCAAGATTGCGAAAGTGTCGGCCGTGTGGGATGCCGACGCCTGCCGCGGAAAAGCCTGGGCGGAAGAACTCAAGGCGGAATTTATACCCGAGCTTGACGAAGTTCTTGCAAGAAAAGATATTGACGCCGTTATTGTCGGAAACGAAACCACCGCTCATTTCGAAGTTATAAACAAGGCAGCGCTTGCCGGAAAACATATTTTTACCGAAAAAGCGCTTGCTCCCAAGCTTTCAGAATGCCGTATTATTCGGGAATCGGTTATTAAAAGCGGCAAAAACTTTGTTATTTCATATCCTCATCTCGGAAGGCCTCTGATAAAGTTTGCAAAAAAGCTCGTTGACGACGGTGTGCTCGGAAAAATCTGCACCGTACGCAGCCGCGTCGCGCATAACGGCGTTTCGGGAAACTGGCTTCCGGAGTATTGGTTTGAAGAGAAGGACGCCGCGGGCGGCTCCATGATGGATCTCGGATGCCACCCCATGTATTTGATCTCATATTTCGGAGGCAAACCTGTACGCGTATCCGGTCTTTTCAACGCTCCGTTCGGCTCAAAGGTCGATGAAAACGCCGTTGCAACCGTTGAATTTGAAAACGGAACGATCGGAATCGCAGAAACCGGTTTTATTTCAAAAGATTCTCCCAATTCTTTTGAAATATACGGATCGGAAGGCTGCATGACAGCGACCAGCGAATCAAATATCAGGCTTTCTTCAACAAAAATTGCCGATATTCCGGCATATATAAAAGAAAACCTGCCGTCTGAAAGCCCGTCGCCGCTCTCTGTTTTCCTCAACGCATGCGCAAACGGAGAAAAAACTCCTGCTGAGCTCGGCATTGACGCCGCCTGCGCGCTGACCGAGCTTCTTGAAAGCGCATATATTTCCGACCGCGAAAACCGTATTGTAACCATAAAATAAACAATAAAATCCCGGATCCTTTTTTTAAAGATCCGAGATTTTTTATTTTTTTAAATCAACGGCGTTCAAGCGGATTTTTCTTCGTCTTACAAAATCAGTATAACAAGTGCCGCAACAAAAATTATGATCGCAGCAACAACCGAAAAAAGTGCCAGAGGTTTATTCTGTTCACGGTTCTGAAACGCCTGTATGAGCAGTTTGACACCCAAAAGCGGTTCAAAGACATAAACGGCATTTTTCCATATACCCGCGATTTGCAGCACAACCAGAATTATTATAATCCCGGAGCAAACTATATTGCAAACATTCAATATTCGTTCAGTCGTTTTCGCATCGATGCTTTTCATGACAACCTCCTGAAAATCAAATCATGATTTACACAGCACATTGATGGAGTCCCGATATCTGCCGACATCCTGCCTTTGGCGCACAAACTTCCGATTAAGAGTCTTTTTTTTAATTTGTGGTCTGCTTTTCAACAAGTCTTCCGCCGCAGTATATTTCGCGCAAGCGCGGTTTTTCTATCTTACCTGTGGGATTCCGAGGCACATCCGCAAAAAAGATCTTTCTCGGGCGCTTGTATCGAGGAAGCGCCATACAGTATTCGTTTATCTCATTTTCGTCTGCCTGCTTGCCGTCCTTAAGCGAAATAATCGCGGCTGCGATCTCTCCCAGGCGTTCGTCGGGAAGTCCGATGACCGCAACGTCCTTTACCTTCGGATTTTCTCTGATAAAATCCTCAATCTGTACCGGATACAGATTCTCCCCTCCGGTTATAATTACGTCCTTTTTCCTGTCAACAAGATAAATAAAGCCATCCTCGTCAAGCTTTGCCATGTCGCCGGTATAAAGCCAACCGTCGCGCAGAATCTCGGCAGTAGCCTCCGGATTTTTATAATAACACTTCATTACCCCGGGGCCCTTCACAGCAAGTTCTCCAACCTCGCCGCAGACAGTTTCTTTACCGTCGGAACCGACGATCTTCGTCTCCCAAAGATACCCTGCTTTGCCTATCGCGCCAACCTTATCGATGTTTTCTATTCCGAGATGAACACAGCCCGGACCTATCGATTCGGAAAGACCGTAATTAGTATCGTAATCCTGATTCGGAAAAACTGTTTTCCATCTCTTTATCAGACTCGGCGGCACCGGCTGCGCGCCGATATGCATAAGACGCCACTGATCAAGCCGAAAATCTTCAAGCCGAAGTTCTCCGCGATCTATGCTGTCAAGAATATCCTGAACCCACGGAACCAAAAGCCATACTATTGTAGCGCGCTCCTGAGATACGCAGCGCAGCACCCATTCCGGCTTAACTCCGCGAAGAAGCACAGCTTTCGAGCCGGAAATCAGACTTCCGAACCAGTGCATCTTGGCTCCGGTGTGATACAGCGGAGGTATGCACAGAAAGACGTCGTCGTGCGTCTGTTTGTGATGATTCTGCTCCGTACGGCAGGACGACACAAGTGCCAGATGCGTATGCAGAATAGCCTTCGGAAATCCTGTCGTTCCGGAGGAAAAGTAGATCGCCGCGTCGTCGTCTTCCGTAAGCTCAACTGCCGGCGCGGCACTTGAACAGTATGTAACCATACGATCGTAGCTGTCCGCATACTCCGGTACGTCCCTGCCTACAAAAAATATGTTTGTAACAAGCGGAATATCGTTCTTAATCTGATCGACTCTTCCGGTAAACTCAGGCCCGAATATCAAAACCGAAGAATCGGATAATCCGAGACAAAATTTGATCTCGTCAGCCGTATACCGGTAGTTTAACGGCACCGCCAACGCTCCGGTTTTAAGTATTCCGAAGTATATCGGCAGCCATTCAAGGCAGTTCATAAGCAGAATGGCAACTTTGTCTCCCTTTTTTACGCCTCTCGTAAGCAGCAGGTTGGCAAAGCGATTTGCCTTTATATCGAATTCGCGCCATGTCATTTCACGTCTGTATTTCCCGCCCGGGACAGATTCAATCAGGTTGTATTCGCTCCATGTCAGAGGATGGTCCGGATGAAACTCCGGGTTCACTTCAACAAGCGCCGTTTCGTCGGGATACAGCTTTGCGTTTTTTTCGAGAAAATCCGTAATAACCATTTTTCTTCATCTTCCTTTTGTTGATTATTCCCGGTGGACAAAAAAACGCCCCCAGCTTTTTGCTGAGGGCGATATATATCGCGGTACCACCTCAAACTGTCCGTTTGCTCGCACATACGAACCTCTGCGGGTACAAAAATCCCGAATTCCCATACCCCACCGCTGTAACGCGCGGACGCGCCGCCGCCTACAGCGCCGTTTGTCGGGCGTTTCGGAACGGAACTATCCGGATGTATTCAAAAAAACCGTTTCCGCGCCTCTCACCATCCGGCAACTCTCTGTGGGACGTTGTTTTTTCTACTGATTCCGGGTCATTGTCTTTCTTAAAATAGATGATAACATATTTTTTCAGATATGTCAAGCGGTTTTCTTTTTTTAATCATCCGAGTACGGGCTCGTCAAGAAATTCAACTTCGTTGCCGTCGCATCCGTCCATATCAAAGATTACTATCTCGTTTTTGCCCTCTCTGAGCACCGGCGCGGGAACGAACAGCGTCTTCTGCGGACCGGCGGCGTTGTAATAACGTCCGAGGTTAAAGCCGTTAATTATCACGATTCCGTGGCGCTGCTGCGAAGGCATGATAAACGTGTCGCAGGGCTTGCCTTTTATTTCAAACTCGCCGCGCAAAAATACCGGATCGTCGCATCCGTTCTCGTAAGGCTTATACTCAACGCCTCCGAGCTCCTGCATTTCGAGCGGATACATATCCCAGCCGTAATGGAATCGCTGGCCGAAACGAATTCCGGTCAGGCCCTTGCGGTCGCGTAAGTTTACGCCGTAATTGACTCTTCCCATGTTCTCGCAAAGAATGTCGAGACTTACGGTTTCGTCCTTTTCAAGCGACAGCGTGATCTTATCCTCATGACGCGCTCTTTCATACCAGCCCTTTTTCTCTCCGTTAATATAAACAACGGCTCTGTCGTGCATCGTTTCAAATCCAAGCTCAAGCTCCTCCAGCGGACCGGTTACCGTTGTGCTGTAAAGCGTATATCCGTAGCTTTGTCCGATATCCTCCATAAACTTCGGGGCGGCAGTGTGAACCGGCTTTGAAATCGACTTAACCGTATCGAGCAGCTTCGACGATTCGATAAGTTTTACCCTGCCGTACGCCTTTTTCTCGGTATTCTTTGCGGTAAGCTCAGGAAGAGGCTCCTTTAAAAAGTCTGCAACAACGTCGCGTATTGCGTAATACGCCGGAGTGAAGTCGCCCGCTTCTGTCAGCGGCGCGTTGTAATCGTAGCTTGTGACGGTCGGCTCATAATTGTCCCCGAAACAGTTCGCGCCGTTCATAAATCCAAAGTTTGTCCCTCCGTGGAACATGTAGAAATTGACCGACGCGCCCATTTCGAGCATTTCTTTGAAAACGTCGGCTATCTCGTTCGAGCTTCTAACGTGATGTATGTCATACCAGTGATCAAACCAGCCGCACCAGTATTCGCCGCACATCTTAGGCTGTCCGGGACGGAACTCATCCATATTTTTGAAGTTTCCCGCGGGATTTGAGCCAAAGTTTGAAACGCTGAGATATCCGGGCAGAGGACCGCCGCCAAGCATAAATTTATCGGTGCCGTCCGCCGTATAGAGCTGGCAGTCTACCCCGCACTTTTTATAAATATCCACAATCGCGTTCAGATATTCCTTGTCGTCTCCGTAGCTTCCGTATTCGTTTTCGATCTGAACCATAATGATATTTCCGCCGTGAGTTATCAGTCTCGGCGTAATATGCTTGAACAATTCGGTCAGAAAACGCTCGCACTTTTCAAGGAAGAGCTTGTCGTTGCATCTGAAAGGCATATTTTCATATGTCAGCAGCCATGCCGGAAGACCTCCGAGATCCCATTCCGCACAGATATACGGACCCGGACGAAGAATCAGATTCAGTCCGAGCGAAGCCGCGGTGTCTGCGTATTCGCCGATGTCAAGACCTCCGCTGAAATCAAATTCTCCTTCGGTCTTTTCGTGAAGGTTCCAGCAGACGTATGTTTCAACCGTATTGAATCCGCATTCCTTCAGCTTGAGCAGCCGGTCGTACCAGTACTCGCGAGGTATACGGAAATAGTGCATCGCACCCGAAATTACCGTGTACGGCTTTCCGTTCATAAGAAAATTCTTTTCGTCATGTGTAAAAGTGTTCATACTCAATCTCCGTTATTTTTTTTGAGAGTTGTTTTACAGATTCATTGCGATTGTTCCGGATCTGATCATATCAAGGATTCCAAATGGCTCAAACGCTTTTATAACGCCTTCGAGCTTCTGTTCTCCTCCGGAAACTTCGAGAATAACGCAGTTTTCCCTGACAGACGCAATTCTCGCGTCCATTGCATCGGCAAGACGTATGATGTCGGCGCGTTCTTCAGGTTTTGCCGCCGTTTTCAGCAGCATAAGCTCGCTCGACACGCATTCGACGTCGTCCGCCGTAAATATTGTTATTACCTCCATTATCCGTCCGAGCTGCCTGACAAGAAGGTCAAGCTCGTCTTTTGTGCTTATTACGGATATTGTCAGGTGATACACCTCGCGGCGTTTCGTTATACAGGTAACAAAGCTTTCGATATTGTATCCGCGCCGGGTAAACAAACCGGATATACGTGAAACAACGCCCGGATTGTTGTCGACCCGGGCAACAATTATATGTTTTGAAACACCCGGCTTTATCATTTTGCAAAAGCTTCTCCTTCCTGTGTCTTTTTATTGTTTTCAGTGCTTTGCCGTAAGCTTTATTAATTTGCTTATATTGTCCGGCTGCACTTTTGCTTCGTGCGCCGCCTTGTTTCGGCGGACAGCTCCGCATTTTGTACAGCGGTGTATTATTACAAAGCCGCGTCGCGGGTCCGTCTCCGCTCCGACAGGCTCCATGAGTCCGCCGCATTCCGCCGCCCGGTCGCCCGGGTTTACGTCAAGGTGAATCGACCAAAGGCAAAATGGGCAGTGGTTCCGTGAAGAATACCCGAGCGGTTCAACTTTTTTGCCGCAGTGAGCGCATATAAACCCTTCATCAAGCTTTGTAAATTTTCTGTTGTCCATTTTTTAATCACCCCGACTGCTCAAGAGATTTTTTCAAAACCGTTCAAGAACATTCCGAATAAAAACTTATACCGCCGCCGCTTCGTTACGCAGGCGTGATTCTTTTATTCGGTAAAGTCCTCGCCGTTCACAACCATCTCCATATACCGCTCTTTTGAAATAAGCACGCTGCGCGGTTTTTGTCCGTCGGGCGGGCTGACTATTCCCATTTCCTGCATCGCGTCGATGAGCTTTGCCGCTCTTCCGTATCCGAGAGACAGTCTCCGCTGTATAAGCGACGTGGAAATTTTTCCGCTTTCGACCGCAAGCTCTATCGCGGCTTTCAGCATAGAGTCATGGTCTCCTCCGCCGGCTTCATCCGGCGCGGCAAACCCAGCTCCCGCTCCGGATTTTTTGTTCTGACCGCACTGCTCCGCGGCACGGTCAATGCTTTCCATAATATCGCTGCTGTAAACGCTTGTCGCCTGCGCCTTTATGAACCCGACGATATTTTCAACCTCATTTTCGCTGACAAAAGAGCCCTGAACGCGCATCGGTTTTGACGCTGACACCGGCGAATACAGCATATCGCCGCGCCCGATCAGCTTTTCCGCTCCCGCCATATCTATTATCGTACGCGAGTCTATCTGCGAAGATACGGTAAATGCGATTCTTGACGGCACGTTCGCCTTTATAAGTCCTGTGATTACGTCAACCGAAGGACGCTGCGTGCCGATTATCAGATGCATACCTGCAGCTCTCGCTTTCTGCGCAAGTCGGCAAATCGAAGTCTCAACGTCGTTTGACGCCGTCATCATCAGGTCGGCAAGCTCGTCTATAATAATGACTATTTGAGGCAGAAATTCCTTATCGGGATCGTCTTTTGTCACAGCGTTGTAGTTTTTCAGGTCACGAACTCCAACCTCTTCAATCAGATCAAAGCGGCGTTCCATTTCGGTTACCGCCCACTGAAGCGCACCCGCAGCCTTTTTCGGATCGCTCACGACCGGAACAAGCAGATGAGGCAGGCCGTTGTAAATATTCAGCTCAACCTTCTTCGGATCGACGAGAATCAGCTTGACCTCGTCAGGATTTGCCTTGTAAAGCAGGCTGACAATCATTGAATTGATACATACGGATTTACCCATACCGGTAGCTCCTGCGATAAGCAGGTGCGGCATTTTTGCAATGTCAAGAAATACCGGGGAACCGGCGACGTCAACACCGAGACACACGTTGATACGGCTCGGCGCATTTCTGAACTGAGGGGTGTCGATAAGCTCGCGCAGGTATACCGTTGAGACCGTTTTATTCGGCACTTCTATTCCAACCGCGGCTTTTCCCGGTATCGGCGCCTCGATTCTGACGCCGGTCGTCGCAAGATTAAGCGCAATGTCATCGACCAGATTGGCTATCGCCCTTACGCGTATGCCTTCTTCGGGCTGAAGCTCGTATCTCGTTATTGTTGGTCCGCGTGAAACATTTACAATCTTTGTTCTTACTTTAAAGGAGCGCAGAGTTTCAACAAGCTTTGCGGCGTTTGTATGAAGCTCTTCACTTATGTCGGTGTTTTTGGGCGAAGTATCGAGATTTAGCAGTGAAATCGGAGGGAAAACGTATTCCGGCTTTTCTTCCTTTTCGGGTCCTTCGCCTCCAAGGAGCTGACGTGTTACGGTAAGCGCGCTGTCATCGTCCTTTGACTCGGACTCGCGTATTTTCGCCATTCGCTCTTCTTCAAGCTCCTTCTGCGAGCGCGTGAAGCGTTCGAGCACGTCGATTCCCTCTTTGTCGATAAGCTCTGCCGTCTCGTTTTTTTTCGGAACAGACTTTACAGTCGTTTTAACCGGAGCTATATATTCTGTTCTGACATTGTCGTCGATATCGAAGGGAGGAGAATCGTCTTCCTCGGACTCAAGCTCGGGGGTTTCCGACTCTTCTTCAAACAGATTATCCGCTTGACGCGCTTCCTCGCAAACAGCAGTTTGCGTTTCTTCTGTGTCCGGAATTGTTCCGGTATCATCGCCGTAGGGCAGATCGCTGGTTTCTCTTACAACCTCATCATAAACATCGCCGTCCGGCTCTCCTTCGGTTTCGTAATCGTCTATATCAGGAATCTCGTCCGGTTCTTCATCCTGAACGCCGCCGTTTATTCCGTCGTCAACCTCAACCTCGGGAACAAAACGGCGTTTATCGTATAGGTCTGCCTGCGGATTAAAGCGCCGGCGTCCTCCGACAGGTTCCTCCGCAGGCTGCTCTCCGAGTTCCGGACTCGGTTTTTGCGACAGTATGTATTTTTTACGCACAGGCTGCGGCTCTGCACGGTTTTTGCGCTCCTCCCGCGCTTTGTGAAATTTGTAGGCAAGATAAAGCCATACGGAATAGGGCGTAAGACCGAAAAGAAAAAGCGTAAGCAGAACAAGGACGGATATACCTATGATGTGCGCGCCGACTATACCGACAGTACGTCTCAGCGCCTCGCCGATCACACCGCCGACCGCACCGCCTCCGAGCAGAGACGTTCCGTCGTCCCACAAAACCGATAGCGTAAACGTCCGGCTTCCTCCCGCCCAAAAATGCAGCATAGACGAAAGGTCAACAAGCAGCCAGCCGGCAAAAACCGCCTTTGCTCCTTCCCGTCCCGATTTTATGTCTCTGTTCCAGAATACAACAATTACAATGATAAGAACCGGTATCGCAAACGCGCCGCCTCCGAACAATCCGTACAGTATACGCCGCGTCCATTCGCCGACAATTCCGGTCACGTTGTTTGAAAAGAAACAGACTGTTATGAATATCGCGGCAACCGCAAGTATATACGGTACAAGCAGCTTCATCAGCCCCGGATCAGTTTGTTTTTCTTCTTTTTCAATTACCTGTCCGCGCTTCTGAGGCCTTTTTTCTGCCGCCTTGCCGGCGCTTTTGCGTGCATTTCCGGATGATTTTGTTCCGTTTGTCTTCCTTGCCGCCTGAGCAGCTTTGGTTTTTGCTCCTCTGCCCGTTTTTTCTGGCATTTATATTTCCGTACCTTTCTAACTGATCTGAGTTGAATTTTTCAGGCTGTATGATATCAAGCCCGTTATTAAGATAAAAGTCCAAAAAGCCGCTTATGTGCCGCCGTTTTACTGATTCTGCGGAGCAGCGCGACATTTTGTATATATTACGCGGAGAAATTATTCGTTTCCCGGTTCAGCCCAAGCAACGGAATACAATATGGCGTTCAAAGTGAAATCTTTTTGACAAAGCTTCCGGCCGCCCGGGATTCTCTGTCCATAGCGGTAAGAATTATTATCTGCATACCTGCCTTTTCGGAAAGACCGCGCAGAAGATGCATTGTGTTGGCAAGTCTGTCATCGTCAAGCCGTGCAAAGCTTTCGTCAAAAATCAGCGGCGGCGCTGATTTGCGGTAAAGCAGATTTATAAGCGCAAGTCTCAGGCTAATATAAGCGGCATCCGACGTACCCGCGCTCATATACGATGAATCGAACGTCATTTCGCCTCCGCCGCAATCCGGCGTAAATGTGATTGCCATCGAACGGTCGACGCCTATCGTATCATACTTTCCTCCGGTCATAACCGACATGGCTCTTCCGGCATATTCGGACAAACGCGGCGAAAGAGTATCCCTCAATCCGTTACCCGCGGCGGAAAGCGCGTCGTATGCCATAACGTACGCGTCATGGCGGGCGGTAAGTTTGTCAAGCTTGTACCTAAGCGCTTCTTCTTTTTCATAAAGTTCCGACGGATGCTCGGCTTTCGCACATAGCCCGGACAATCTGACTTCAAGTTCATGCGTCTTTTCACGCATGGATTCGTTCGCTTTTGTTAAAAATTCAAAACCTCTGCGCGCCTCTTTCGGATTAAAATCCGCCGGAAGCTCCGCCGGCTCTTCTGGCTCGTTTTCAAATTCCGACTCGCTCAGCTGTTCCGAAGCGCTGTTATATGCGGCGCGGTATTTATCCGTCTCCGCGCTCAACGCTGCGATCTCTTCAATCGCCTTTTCCGCTTTCTTTGCGGTTGCGTCTGCGTCGGTTCCGCCATAGCGCCTGCATTCGTCTCTCAGCGCCAGCTCAGCGGATGAACGTTTCAGTTCCGACACCGCTCTTTCCGCCTCGAGCTTTTCCTTTTCGGAAGGCTTTTCCTTGATTTCGGTCTTTTCAGTCAGATTCTCGTCGGTTATTTTCATAAATTCAACAGTATCTGCCACGCTAAGCCGATCGTAAATAGTATCAATTTCATTTTGACAGCGCTTTGAACTCACAACACAGACGATCGTTCCGAAAAGCAGCGCCGCTGCCGCAACTCCAAGCAAAATACCGTAAACTGCGTTCAGCATAAACAGAAATACCGCCAAAGCAGCCACGCCGACGAACAGCGCCGAAGCGGCGACGCCGAGCCATGTCATAAGACGTCTGCGCGACGAAATCTCGTCAACCTGAATGCGGAGCGCATCTTTTCCGCCGCACCGGCTGAAAAAGGCTTCTCTCTCAAGCTCGACCGGATTGACTGAGGCTTTTGTTTTCTCCTCCTCAATTCCGGCAGTCAGGATTGCCGAATCAAGCGAAGCCAACCGGCGGTCAGCCATGTCAAGCTCCTTTTCAAGCGTCCTCAGTTTTGAAATATATTCAGCGTCCGGCAGGAACCCGTCGTATGTATACTCTCTTTTCAAAGCCTCAAGCTTTTTTTCATTATTTTCAAGCTGCTCTTTCAACGCTCCGATGCTTCTCAGTCGTCTGCTTTTTTCTTTCGCCGCATATGCGAGAAGCTGTTTCTTCAGCAAGCTTAACTTAACGTCGTTCTCGTCCATGCGGTATTTCAGATCGGCAAGCGTGCCCTCGGTTGATATAATTTCATTATTTATTTCCGACGCTCCGATTCGCGCTTCGCGGCAAGCTTCGATCTCGCGGCTCAGTTCGAATATTTTTCCCCCCTTGCCGTTTTTGTGAAGCAGCTCCACTCTCGCCTCGTCGATTTTTTTGAGCGCTCTCTGCAGATTCACGCTCTCGTCTGCCGAAAAAAGTATATTGTCGGCAGCTTCTCCGATATTTTTTCCGTTAACTTTGCCTCCGTCAAGCTGCCTTACGTACGATGTGTTTACATAAAGCTCCTCCGGAACTCCGAAAAACCGCTCTCCGGGATTTGCTCCGTCCGCGATCACGGTATTTCCCTCAAGTTCAACAATCTTGCAGGTATCTCGTGTACCGACCGTTCTGCGTTCGATCCGGTATCTTTTGCCTCCGTCCGAAACAACAAGACTGCCTTCCGCAGTACTTGTGCCGAAGCTTAAATACCGCTCGCGCTCCGGTTTTCCCGAAAAACCGTAAAATATGTATTTTATAAACGCCGCCGCCGTACTCTTGCCGGATTCGTTCGCTCCTTCGATTATGTTCATTCCCCCGGAAAGTCCGAGCGAAACGCCGCGGAGATTACCGAACGCAGTTATATTTATGCTCTCTATATACATCGATTTTATCCTTTCGCAAAGGAGCGGAATTTTCTAAAAACAGCTTGTTGCGGGCTTCATCCGAGCATAACGGCGCCCTCTGCACGGATTGAAAGCGGAGTGCACGATCCCTTTCCGAACACCTTCTCCATTCCCTCGGTATACATTCCGACCGCCTCATGAGGGACAAACGCCTGAACCGTTCCGGCAAATCCGCCGCCGTGTACACGGTACGCCGCTTTTTTGTCACGGAGCAGATACTCGCTCATGAAAAGCGCAAGAGAAACGCCCTGCTCGTATATGTTCTTAACCGTAAAGCAGTTCTGAAGCCACATAAAGCTTGAACGGCCCGATTCTTTAACTCCGTCAAGAAATGCGTCAAGGTCTCCTCTCTTCAGCGCGTCAGACTGAAACGCAACTCTGTCGTTTTCCGTTATAAAATGAAAAGCTCTCAAAATTGCGCGGTCTCCCACCGTTTCGCGAAGCTCCGGTACTTTTTCGGCAATTTCCTCAATGGAAAGACCGCGGAGCACATCGCGTCCGAACTTCGACGCAACAAGCTTCATGTCCGACGGCACAGAGGCGTAATCCTCGTTGAGATCCGCGTGATTTCCGCCGGTATCAGTTATACAGAGGCTGTATCCCGCCGCTGTCAAATCAAAAGGAAGCTTTTCGATCTTTGCGGCTACAGGATCGATAAAATCTATTGCGATGAATCCGCCGACCGCGCAGGCAGTCTGATCCATAAGTCCGCAGGGCTTTCCGAAAAACTCGTTTTCTGCGTACTGCGCAATTCTCGCAACCTCGGGCTCGTCCGCTTTGCCTTCGTTGTAAAGGTAGTTGAGTAGCGTTCCGATCATAACCTCAAACGCCGCAGACGACGAAAGACCGCTTCCCTTTTTAACATTTGAAGTCGTAAAAGCGTCAAATCCTCCGACATCATAGCCTTCTTTCAGAAATCCGGCTCCCATACCCTTTATAAGCGCCGCGGACGAATACTTTTTACAGTCGTTTTTACCGTCTGTTACAGACACGGTGTCCGCGTCAAAGCCTTCGCTTTTGACAGTGGCGATGCCGTCGTCCCTTTTGGAAGCAATCGCGATTATATCCAGATCAACCGCCGCCGCAAGTACGCATCCTCTGTTATGATCGGTATGATTCCCTGAAATTTCGCTTCTTCCGGGAACCGAAAAAACGTGCACGTCCCTGTCTGAGCCGAACAGTTCGCAAAAGGACTCCGCCGCTTTTGCATATCGAATGCGCTGAATTTCAATGGCGTCTTTTCCGTAAAGTCTTGCAAAGGAAGCGTCAAATCCGCCGTTTTTTATTTTATCAGTGAGTTCTGTAATTTTCATAAATCAATCTCCGTTTTCGTATTTCTTCTGACGATTATATCATTTAAATGTTCCAGTTACAATAGTTTTACCGGGATTTGCTTCGAAATCTTCTCATAATTGCAAGAGCACAGGCTATCCCGTCGGACGCGGCCGAGGTTATTCCTCCCGCATATCCGGCTCCTTCTCCCGCCGGATAAATATTATCAAAACCGTCGGCAGTCATATTTTCAAGCCTCGGTATGCGAAGCGGCGACGAAGTCCTCGTTTCGACTCCCGTTAAAACTGCGTCCTTGGCGGCGAACACTCCGCGCGTACCGAGCTTTCCGTCCATAGCCGATATGCCTTCTTTGAGCGCGCCGGTTATATATGCCGGGAAAATCTTTCCTATATCGGTCATGTTCACGTTTCCTCCCATATATGTCGGAAGGATTCTGCCCGGAAGCGAACCGCTTTTTCCGTTTAGAAAATCGCCGAGCGTCTGACATGGAGCCGAGTAAGCTTTCGCCCCGCCGGTGCCGGATTCGTATGCCGCTCTTTCAAGCCTTCGCTGAAATGCAATCCCGCCTCCGAAACTTTCGGCAAGCTCGCAGCTTACGGATACGGCAACCGCGGAGTTTGAGTTTTTCCCGTCTCGTGCGTGACGGCTCATTCCGTTTACAACAACTCCGCCCTCTTCCGACGCGGCCGCGACAACCTCTCCGCCCGGACACATACAGAACGTATAAACGCCGGTTCCGTCGCCCAAACGGTGCGAAAGCTGATATTCGGCATGTCCAAGAGACTCCATTCCCGCGAATCTGCCGTACATTGCCTCGTCGATATCGCACTGCAGGTGCTCAATTCTGACTCCGACCGAAAACGGCTTCGGTACAAGCGCAATCCCGCGCGCTCCGAGCATTCCGAACGTGTCCCTGGCGCTGTGACCGGTACACAAAACGAGAGCGCCGCACGGTATATCGCCGCGGTTTGTCGCAATTCCTACGGCCGAACCGTTTTTAATCAGTATATCGTCCACACGCGTATTGTACAGTATTTTGCCGCCGAGGCTTTCTATACGCGCGGCAAGCTTTTCCACTATGCCGTACAGCACGTCCGTGCCGACATGAGGCTTGGCATTTGTCAGTATGTCTTCGGGCGCTCCGAATTCGTAAAATTTTTCAAGCACAAACCGAACCGCCGGATCGTTTATCCTTGTAACCAGCTTTCCGTCGGAAAATGTTCCGGCTCCGCCGGCGCCGAATTGTATGTTTGACTCCGGGTCAAGCTTGCCGTCTGCGTAAAATTTCTCAACCGACGCTCTCCGCTCTTTAACCGAACCACCGCGTTCAACGACCACAGGCGCATATCCGTTTTCGGCAAGCATCAGCGCGCAGAACATGCCGCAGGGACCGAACCCGACTATGACAGGCGGCGCCTGAAGCGGCTCGTTCCCTAATATAAGTCCGTCCGTCGGACATTTGGTTTCCAGCACCGAAGCGTCGCACTCGGCAAGCTTTTTCGGATCGGTACCGTCCGGAATCTCCGCAGACGCTGAGCATATCAGCGAAATTCGATCCCTCCGTCTGGCGTCGACCGACCGTTTATACAGCGATATGGAGCTCACATCCCGCCCGGCTGCAGCGAAAAGACGCTTTTTCACCGCCGTTTCAAGCTCCTGAGCGGAATACGACGGCGAAAGCCGCAGGTTTCTCACGATTATTCTCATTTTTATGGATTTTTCTCCGATATTATCAAATTTCCGAATAAAGCATTCAAGCGCCGTTGTCGAGCGGCGCTTCAGCGTTTGTTTTTAATGCCTGTGCGATTTCGGTCACGTGCTGTTTTTACCGGTTATCTTGATTGAAACGGAATACGAGCCGAGCTCATATGAATTGCGTCCGTAATAGCTTATTTCGATAACCGCCGGCAAAAGGAGGTTTCCTTCTCTCTCCTGCTGCCCGCTCAGATCGACAACCGCCCTGATATTGTCCGGAGTCATATTCGATATGAGCGACGCCGGACATCTAACCGTAACTCCGAGACTCTCCGTCAGCATCTCATATTCAAGTCCGTTCGGATTATTTACCAATATATCGGTAACCATCACCTTTTTGGTAAGCATTCCGATGTTTTTTACCGTAATCGCGACGGTGTCTACGCCGTCGGCAGATTCAACGCCTTCGGGCAGCGTAATCTTTACGTTGTATGTTCCGTCCTCAAAAATCTGCTTTTCGTCGATAACATAATTGAACGACGCCGCATCGACGGAGTCTGCCTCTCCCTTTATGCGTATTGCGGGAGGATCAAGCGTTATACTTGAATTTGAACTGTTGAAATAACCGTACCTGCCGGACGCGCTCAGCTCCATAAGCCGGTATTTGTATACCGGCACGGTAACCGTCACACGGTCGGTCTGCATTTTGACGTAGTTGTTTTTTAAAGTCTCTCCGGATCTGTCAATAAGAACCGGAACGCCCGAACAGGTAACGGTTCTTGTAACTCTTCCGGGAGAAACCTCAACCTTTGCATAATCGATATTTTCAAGCAGCGACTCCGGTCCGGTAACCCTGACAGTGGAAATATCGGTGGTTATGTCGCTTGTACCGAGCTCATAACCTTCTTCAAGCATATAATCGCCTATCACTACTCTGACCGGCACCTGCATTGACGTGGTGTTGTCGAGATAAACCGTCACGCTGGAGGTAGACGAGCTTTCAAGCTCAACTCCGCCGGGAAGCGTATACTGTATGCTTACTCTGTACTGGCCCGCGCTCCCGTTTTCTTCTTTGTTCAGCTCTGCATACGCGCGAAAATCATCAGTTGTAAATTTATTGAGCAGGCTCCGCTTTCCCCTGACGGTAATATCCGTATACGCGCCGTCTCCGGACAAAAGAGACAGACCGCTTTCATTTACTATCTCAACCGGAATTGACGAAAAAGTTCTCTCATACGTGGGACTCTCTGTTCCCATAACGTAAAGCCAGATAAAAAACGCGACCGCAACGCAGCCTATCTTTGCAATTAAATCCAAAGTTTTGCTGTGTCTGACGCTCAGCTCTCCGTTGTTTTCCTGAGGAATATCGGAATTGTTATTTTTGTTTTCTTCTGTCATTTTCATTTTTACCAAACGATATACGCTTTTTCACCGTTTCAGCAGGCGTATATATGCGTTCAAGCTCCGTTTTCAGCGTGTTGTAATTGAAATTACGTTTCAGATTGCCGCCCTCCGCAACAGAAATCGTCCCGGTTTCCTCGGACACTATGATAACCAGCGCGTCGCTGTTTTCGCTCATTCCGATTCCGGCCCTGTGACGCGAGCCGAGATCCTTTATTATGTCCTCATTTGACGAAAGCGGAAGAAAGCAGCCCGCCGCGTATATACGGTCGCCTCTTATAACAACCGCACCGTCATGAAGCGGCGCTTTGTTGAAAAAAATATTTTTCAGAAGAAACGACGACATCTCGGCATTTACGACAACACCGCTTTTAATAATATCGCCCAGCTTTGTCGACCGTTCAATAACAATAAGCGCTCCGGTACGCTCCCTTGAAAGGTCGTTCACCGCATCGCACATCTCACTTATGAAACGGTATTTTCCGGGAAGCTCTCGTGATTCGCCTATGCTTTTAAGCCCCTTCAGAGGCTCTCCGCCGACTTTTTCAAGCGCGGATCTCAGCTCCGGCTGAAAGACGATTATCAGCGCAAGCACTCCGACCTGAAACACATTTTGCATAATAAATCGAAGAGCATTCATCTCGAGCAGATCGCTCACAAGCTGAAGCAGCACAAGAACGATTACGCCGACGGCAAGTTTTCCCGCGCGCCTGTCGCATATGAATTTATAGATATAGTATAGAAGAACCGCCACAATCGCAATGTCGATCAGATCCCAGAAGTTCATGGCGGTCACCTGACGTATGAGAAAATCCCACGCGCCGCTAAACGACTCCCTCAAAGCAGACAACGCCTTCACCGTACCTTTCAATGCCGTTTTATTTATTCTATCACATATGTGCGTTTATTTCAAAGGTTTTTTGTAAAAATTCAAATTAATTTCTATATATTTTTTACGTCGGAATAAATAATCAATAAAAATTTGAAAAAAGTCTTTTCTTTAAGTTAAAAATATGATATAATTTTTTTGAATCGGAGAAAAAAAGCATATGTATAAATATTCAACAGACAAAAAAATCGTAATTGTAACCGGACACTTCGGCGCAGGGAAGACAAATGTTGCGGTTAACCTTGCGCGGAGCATTTGTTCATCCGGAAAGCGTACCGTGCTTATCGACTTTGATATTGTAAATCCGTTTTTCCGGGCTGCTGACTGCAGAGCGGAGCTTGAAGCGGAAGGCATACGCTGCATCGTTCCGGAATACGCAAATTCCAATGTCGACGTTCCGTCGCTTCCGCCTGATATCAGCGCGGTGCTTGAGCGCGACAACTGCGAGACCGCCGTTTTTGACGTCGGAGGAGACGACAGCGGCGCAACTGCTCTCGCGGTATACTCAGACCGGATTTCGGCGAGAGGCTATGAAATGCTTTACGTAATAAACATGTACCGGCCGCTCACGTCCGAACCGGAGGAAGCCGTATCGCTTATGCGTGAGATCGAACTTCATTCGCGGCTCCGCTGCACCGCAGTCGTCAATAACAGCAATCTTGCTTTGCTGACTTCGGCGGATACGGTCAAAGCGTCGGAGGATTATGCCGCGAAGGTCTGCAAGCTTGCCGGACTGCCGCTTTTGTTCACATCGGCAATCGGAGATGCGGTCTCCGAAGGAAATTTCAAAATGACTCCGGCGACGAAAAAGCTCTTCTGAATCCTGAAACATTCCATAATTATTCGTTTTTCGCATTCAATATTCACTATTAATTCATTAATTCCACCACGGAAAGAAGGTTTAAATAAATGAACAGAACAGTTTTCAACGCCGAACGCTGTAAAGGCTGCGGTCTGTGCGTTGACGCCTGCCCGAAAAAAATCATCGCGCTGGAACAAGACACAATGAACTCGAAGGGATATCATCCCGCTCACGTAACGGAACCCGAAAAGTGTATCGCCTGTTCGATGTGCGCCATGATGTGTCCGGATACGGTAATTACAGTTATTAAAGAAGTCTGAGCTTAGAGTCAGGGAAAGGATCGATATTAAATATGGCAAAGGTATTAATGAAGGGTAACGAAGCCATAGCCGAGGCAGCCATCAGAAGCGGCTGCCGGCTTTATTTCGGATACCCGATCACACCTCAGACCGAGGTTGCGGAATATATGGCAAAGCGTATGCCGAAGATCGGCGGCCTGTGTCTTCAGGCCGAGAGCGAAATTGCGGCAATCAACATGGTACTCGGAGCCGCGGCTTCCGGAGCAAGAGCGATGACGTCGTCGTCGTCTCCCGGTATAAGCCTCAAGGGCGAGGGAATAAGCTATATGGCCGGATCGGACGTTCCGTGCCTTATTCTGAACGTTCAGCGCGGAGGTCCCGGACTCGGAGGCATTCAGCCCGCGCAGTCGGACTATAATCAGGCTACAAAGGCCATGGGCCACGGCGACCTGCGGCTTGTCGTATATGCTCCTTCAACGATACAGGAAACAATCGACCTCACGAGGCGCGCATTTGACACCGGAGACAAGTTCCGCGTTCCCACAATGCTTCTTGCGGACGGCGCGCTCGGACAGATGATGGAACCCGTTGATTTTTCCGGAGTCGAGGATGTTATTCCTCCGGAAAAGCCCTGGGCCGCCTGCGGACACGGAGGTCAGAGAAAAAAGAATATAATCAATTCGCTCTATATCCAGCCCGAAGAACTCGAAAAAATTGTACGCGAGCGTTATGAACGCTACTTGCAGATCGAAAAAGAGGAGACTCTTTACGAGGAGTATCTCACCGACGACGCCGATATCGTGCTCGTCGCTTTCGGAATTGCAGCCAGAATATGCCGTTCAGCTGTTAATGCAGCGCGTGAAAAAGGCATAAAGGCCGGACTTTTCCGTCCCATAACGCTTTGGCCCTACCCGAATGCGCCGCTCAGAAAGACCGCAGACAAAACGAAGGCGTTCCTTTGCGTCGAACTTAACATGGGACAAATGGTAAACGACGTTAAGCTCGCCGTCGAATGCTCAAAACCTGTTTATTTCCACGGACGTACCGGCGGCATGATGCCGACTCCGGAGGAAGTTCTCGCGGAAATTGTTAAACTCAAGGAGGCGCTTTGATTATGGAAAAAATTGTTTTTGAACGTCCGAAATCTCTCTCAGACGTACCGCTTCACTACTGCCCGGGCTGTACTCACGGAATTGTTCACCGGCTTGTTGCAGAAGTTATAGACGAACTCGGAGTTGAAGACCGCACCGTCGGAATAGCTCCGGTCGGCTGTTCTGTATTTGCATATAATTATTTCGAATGCGACATGATCGAAGCGGCGCACGGACGCGCTCCGGCGGTTGCGACGGGAGTTAAACGCGCTCACCCGGACAATATTGTGTTTACATACCAGGGCGACGGCGACCTTGCGGCAATCGGCACGGCAGAAACCGTTCACGTCGGCGCAAGAGGAGAGAACATAACTATAATCTTCATTAACAACGCCATATACGGCATGACCGGAGGACAAATGGCTCCGACCACGCTTCCGGGTCAGGTAACAACTACATCTCCTTACGGACGTCAGATTCCGATACAGGGAAATCCTGTTCATGTCTGTGAAATGCTTTCAACGCTTGACGGAACGGCATTTGCCGAACGCGTTGCGGTTGATTGTCCAAAGCACGTCATCGCGGCGAAAAAAGCAATAAAGAAAGCTTTTCAGTATCAGATAGACAAAAAGGGGCTTTCGATTGTCGAAGTGCTTTCGACTTGTCCGACAAACTGGGGCAAAACCCCGAAAGAAGCGCTCGAATGGGTACGCACCGAAATGATCCCGTTCTACCCGCTCGGCGTTTACAAGGATATATCCGGGGAGGAAAAATAATATGGCAACCGCTTCGATACTTCTCGCGGGCTTCGGCGGACAGGGTATTCTGTTCGCTGCAAAGCAGCTTGCAAAATCTGCAATGGACACCGGCAAAAATGTAACCTGGCTTCCTTCATACGGACCCGAAATGCGCGGCGGAACGTGCAACTGCGGCGTCGTAATTTCCGATGACGAAATCGGTTCGCCGATCGTAAACCGTCCCTCCGTTCTTGTAGCCTTCAACATCCAGTCATTCGATAAATTTGAGCCGGCAGTCGTCAAAGGCGGATCGCTTTTCGCCGACTCGTCTCTGATCAATAAAAAATCAAACCGCACAGACATCGTCTGCCGTTACATTCCTGCCACAGAACTTGCGTCCGAAAACGGACTTACCGGTATGGCAAACGTGATTATGCTCGGATACATTCTCCGTGAAACCGGAATTTTTGAATATGACGCGTTTCTTCATCATATGATCGACGGAATACCGGCTTCAAAAGCTGCGCTTATCGAAAAAAACACCAAGGCATTGGCAATAGGATATAATTATTCCGAAAAATAAACTTCAATAAGCGAGGTACAAAATTATGGTTTCAGAAAAAGACATGAGCCTTCGCAGGCTGGCGCTTCCGTTTGTTTCAGCGGCAAGCGTTCCGGTTTCCTTTTGCTGCGGCGGCAAAACCGTACGCGGTATCCCGGAAGAGTTTTCACCAAGGATAAACCGTATCGAACTTAACTCAAGCGTTGTTCTGACCATAGTTGAAGGAACAGACAAAAACGGGCTAACAATTCGTGCGGAATGCACTGAGTACAGAGATTTTCCCGTAAGCGAATGGGTTGCATACCTCACAAACAACGGCGAAGAAGATACGCCTGTTATTTCCGATTTCAGAATTATCGGAACAGTCTTTTCCGGCACCGAACCGACGCTGCTCCGTTCAAACGGAGACTACCGTAAAGCGCAGGCGTACAATCTCGAGACAGAGAAAATCGACCGCCCGATAGACATTTTCCCGGATCCGGAACAAGGGCTTTCGTGTGCGGGAGCCTCGCCGTATATGAGACTGAAATTCGACTCCGTTTCAGCTTTTACAAACGAACCGTACTTTATTAACATGGCAATAGGCTGGTCGGGAGTATGGCGCGCGATGTTTGAACCCGTCGGCGACGGAGTCAGCGTTTTTGTCAGCCAGTACCGCTTCAATACGTATATAAAGCCCGGAGAGACGATGCGTTCTCCCAAGGTAACGCTTATGGCCTGCAGCGGAAGCGACGAATCCCGTGCAAGAAATATGTGGCGCAGATGGTACTTTGAGCATATTCTTCCCCGTTCAGACGACGGAGGGAGAATTGGTCCGATGCTTTGTCTGCATGTTTTTGCGGAAAACGGAGATGAATTTACCGGCGCGACCGAGGAACAGCAGGTAAAGGGCCTTGAAAAATACATAGCACGCGGCCACAAGCCGGATGTATGGTGGATAGACGCAGGCTGGTACAAATGCCACACCTGGTATGACAGCGTGGGCTCATGGAGCCACGACAAAAAGCGCTTTCCGAACGGTCTCGGTCCTATTGGCCGGGTATGCAATGAAAACGGAGTAAAACTGCTTTTGTGGTTTGAACCCGAGCGTGTTTCAGCAGGCTCCGAGCTTTACCGCGAACACTTCAACTGGCTGTATCCGTCCGCAAAGGGACCGGATTATGCGTTTAACCTCGGAAACCGCGAGGCCTGCGACTGGATGATTTCACGCGTTGACTCTCTGATCAAGCAATACGGCATAAAGATTTACCGTCAGGATTTCAACTTTGGTATTTACCCATACTGGGCCGAAAACGAAGCAGAGGATCGTGTCGGATCCCTTGAAAACCTTCATATTCAGGGATACCTGAGATACTGGGACACGCTCAGAGAGCTCAATCCCGGACTTATCATAGATTCCTGCGCAGGAGGGGGCAGAAGAAACGACCTCGACACCATGCGCCGTTCGGTTACGCTTCATTATACGGACATAGGATACGGCAACCACCCGATAAAACAGCTTCAGCACCGGTATATGTTCGAATGGATTCCGTATTTCCGAGCGCACAATATGAGCTGGGATAACCACGACGGAACTTATCAGCCGGTTGAGAACAGAGAGCAGGACAGCTTTGCTTTCCACTGCGCGATGGCGCCGGCGCTTACCGATATGACAAACCGCAACGCAGACGACGCTCAGATGGAACTGTCGGTAAAAATGACCGCAATATGGCGCAGAGCAGCAGAACTTATGCTCACCTGCGATTACTATCCGCTTACCGAGTGCAAAGCGGATCCCTCAGACTGGTATGCAATGCAGTTTGACGGCTGCGGCAAAGGCTTCATTCAGGTTGTGCGCAATATCGCCGTAAAAGAAAACGAATATACCGCGTTTCCTCATGTTGAGGATGAAAACGCGATTTACGAATTTGAAAACGGCGAAACTGGAGAGCGCTTTAACGCAACAGGCAGGCAGCTGCTCGAAGGCCTGCGCGTAACGCTTCCGGAACGTTCCGGACTGATACTGTTTTACAAACGAACAGACGCCGGCGAAAACAGCTGATTCACAAAATAAAAATGAATGATGTTCCGGATGCTTTGTATAACCGGTTTCGTCGTCAGATAGCTTTTGTTTTGAGATCAATTATTTATATTTCAGAAAGGTTTTTTAGAAATGAGTAAATGTGATATAGGTCTTATCGGCCTTGCCGTTATGGGCGAAAACCTCGTTATGAACATGGAAAGCAAGGGCTTCCGTGTTGCGGTATTCAACCGTACGGTCGAAAAAGTAACAAATTTCGTTAACGGACGCGCCGCAGGAAAGAATATCGTCGGCTGTATGTCGCTCGAAGAGCTTGTGGATAATCTTGAAAAGCCGCGCCGCATTATGCTTATGGTTAAAGCCGGCAAGCCCGTCGACGATTTTATCGATAAGCTTATCCCTCTGCTTGAAGAAGGCGATATCATTATCGACGGCGGCAATTCGCACTTCCCCGACACCATAAGACGCTGCGAATACGTTGAGTCCAAAGGAATGCGTTTTATCGGAACCGGAGTTTCCGGCGGCGAGGAGGGCGCGCTCAACGGTCCTTCAATGATGCCCGGAGGAACCCCCTCCGCTTGGGAATATGTTAAACCCATATTCCAGGCGATCTGCGCAAAGGTCGAGGACGGCTCGCCCTGCTGCGACTGGGTTGGCGAAAACGGCGCCGGTCATTTCGTTAAAATGGTTCACAACGGCATTGAATACGGCGATATGCAGCTTATCTGCGAGGCATATCAGCTTATGCGCGATAACCTCGGTATGTCCGCCGAAGAAATGCACGAAGTTTTCAAAGCATGGAAAAAGACCGAACTCGACAGCTATCTTATCGATATAACGACAGATATACTCGCATACAAAGACGAAGACGGCGAGCCTATCGTAAATCATATTCTTGATACTGCAGGACAAAAAGGAACCGGAAAATGGACTGCTATCGCCGCTCTTGACGAAGGCGTTCCGCTTACCCTGATCGGAGAAGCCGTTTTCTCACGCTGCCTCTCCGCAATGAAGTCCGAGCGTGTAAATGCGTCAAAAGCGCTTGGAGGATCCTACCAGAAATTCAACGGTACTGCTGAGGAAAAAGCAGCGTTTATCGAATCAATACGGAAGGCGCTTCTCGCATCAAAGATTATTTCTTATGCTCAGGGCTACACTCTCATGAGAACGGCAGCCAAGACATATAATTGGAACCTCAATTACGGCGGAATCGCGCTCATGTGGCGCGGAGGCTGTATTATTCGTTCGGTATTTCTCGGCAAAATCAAGGAAGCGTACGATCGTGATCCTTCGCTCTCAAATCTGCTGCTTGACCCATATTTCAAGGACAAGATTGCATCTCTCGTTCCCGAATGGCGTACAGTTGTCGCTTCGGCAGTTCTGGCAGGCGTTCCGACACCTGCGTTTGCATCCGCTCTTTCATATTTTGACGGATACCGTTCGGAATTTCTTCCCGCAAACCTGCTCCAGGCGCAGCGCGACTATTTCGGCGCACACACATACGAACGCCTTGACCATGAACGCGGCGAATTCTTCCATACCGACTGGACCGGCCACGGAGGTAACACTTCTGCCGGCGTATATAACGCATGATTCCCGCTTAAAAACAAAAGCCGGAAAAACTTTTTTAAAAGTTTTTCCGGCTTTTTTTATTTTGAAACTCGGCTGCCGCTTTACAGATTGAAAATCTTGCGTCTGACAGGCTCTTCGGAGGACTTTTTCCATTCTTTCCGGCATAAATAAATCACGTTACAAATAACTAAATTGCTTTTTTTACAGGATATTTATCGCAAATACCTTCATAAACCGAGCCGAGCGCCCAAATCGTGTACAGAACCCAGACTCCGGTAACGGCAAAATTTATCACCCACCAGTACCATGCCTTTGCGTCGATCATCGCGTACATCAAAAGAGATACCGTCTCTTCTGCAATTCCGCCTATAAAGCAACCGATCATTTTATTACGGTACATGTTCTTGCGGCGCAGCTCGGAAGTATTAAGATGATAAAAACCGTCCTCGGCAAATACTCCGGTATGCGCGTCTGAAATTTTTGAAATCATCCGACAAATGAAACCCAGCGACAAAATAAACGCAGCCGACGATATAGCCTCAAAAATCAAATAATATAACGGAGCTCCAGTTTCGGAGATATCTCCGCAGCCGAGCGACGCAATAAACGCCGCAGCCGACACGGCAATATACGCAGACGACGCAAAAACAGATTTTTTTGCCATACCGCAGACCGGGATTAAGACAAATGCTGCCGTGGTCAAAAATATTGCGCCGACAAAATCAGGCATAATATTTGTTCCCATTGTAAAAAAGTCAATCATAAACACCGCGCCAGCGCCTATCAGAAACCGTGCATAGGAAAAGCGCTTTCTGACTTTTTCTCCCTCCGGGATAACGATAGCCGCAACTTCGCTTTGCAACGATTCCATAAAAGCAGTGTTCTTTCCGATTCTTCTGAAAAAGGAAACGGAAAGGCAAAGCCAAACGGCGCCTGAAACCAGCGAAAAGAAAACGCCGACAAGTATAAGCACAGGTTTATAGTAAACGAGAGAATACGACTCAACATAAGCGTCGTCATAGACCTGCGTCAAATAAACAAGCTCCGGCATAATGTTTAAAAACGCCCTGACAACCGCAAACACCAAAGTTGACACCGCAAGTCCTGAAGGTTTCGGAATCGAAAAGCCGAGTCTCGTTCCAAGATAGGACAATCCGTCGGCGATATACCTGAAGGAAGAAATAAAGTATATGGTTTCAAGCAGCATGAATCCCAAAGTAAAGACAAGCAAAAAAGTCTTTTCGTCGCTGCCGATAATGAATATAACTGGAATTGAAGCTGTTTTTACGGCATTTACCAGAGCCAGCCTGCGAAGAGGCTCAAGCGCCGCGCCAAAAGACGGAGAAACCGGCTCAAGCCTGTATATACCCGCATAAATAAGCAAGCAGCCTATAAAATCCGGAAACACATCAATAATGTTTATATTGGGATTTACGAAAAACAGCAGTCCCGCAATAATTAAACCGATCCTCATTACCGCTCCGTACGCTTTCTGTTAAGCTCAATCGCCGTTTTCATTGTTTGCGTTCATTCCGCAGCATTTTTTATATTTTTTGCCGCTTCCGCAGGGACAAGGGTCGTTTCTTCCGACCTTTTCGGACTTTTTGACAACAACTACACGCTTCTTCGGAGCAGGTCCTCCTGCAAAACCTTCTCCGGTTATTTTCGCAACCTCAACGCGCCTTATCGGACGCTTTTCAGCAGGCACAACCGAAAGTATCGCACGCACTGTATCCTCTCTTATAGACGAGATCATTTCGTCAAACAGATCGGCGCCCTGTATACGGTATTCATTGATAGGATTGCGCTGAGCGTATGCATTCAGCCCGACGCTCTCCTTGAGATCGTCCATGGCTTCAAGATGATTCATCCATTTCGAATCGACATTTTTAAGAAGCAGAACACGTTCGACCTCGCGGAACTGCTCTGTTCCGAACTCCGATTCCTTCTTTTCGTATAGCTTAAGCGCACGCTCTGTAAGCATATCCGTGATATATTCCGTTGTTATTCCGTTTTGCTCTGTATCCGTATATCTGAAATCGCCGTCGCCGCAAAGAGTTCCGTAAAAATACGTTCTTAGACCGTCAAAATCCCAAGAGTCGGGGGTTTCCGGATTCATATGCGTCAAAACCGCCTGAGATACAGTCTGTTTTATCATATCGATAATCTTTTCATGAAGATCCGCGCCGTCAAGTACCTCTTTTCGCTGATCGTAAATGATCGTACGCTGCTGATTCATTACGTCGTCGTACATGAGGACGTTCTTACGTCGGTTAAAGTTGTTATCCTCAAGCTGCTTTTGCGCGTTTTCAATGGAATTTGACAGTATGGAAGCCTCAATAGGCTGATCTTCGTCAAGCCCGAGACGCTCGACCATGTTCATTATTCGCTCGCTTCCGAACAACCGCATAAGATCGTCGTCCAGTGAAAGGAAAAACCTAGATTCGCCAGGGTCTCCCTGACGTCCGGAACGTCCGCGCAGCTGGTTATCGATACGCCGGCTTTCGTGACGCTCCGTACCGATTATAAACAAACCGCCAAGCTCACAAATCTTTTTCGCTTCCGGCTCAATCTGCTTTCTGTATTTTTCAAAAAGCTCCTTGAAAATCTTTCTTGCCGCAAGCACATCTTCCGAAACGGAAACCGACGATCCGACCGCCAGACCTATAACGTCGTCCTCATAACCGAGCTTAAGCATCTCCTGCTTTGCCATGAATTCGGGGTTGCCTCCGAGCATAATATCGGTGCCTCGTCCAGCCATGTTGGTCGAAATCGTTACAGTCCCGAGACGGCCCGCGCCGGCAACGATCTCCGCTTCTTTTTCGTGATGCTTTGCATTAAGCACGGTATGCGGAATGCCGTTCTGCTTAAGCATATGCGAAAGCTCTTCGGATTTGTCGATCGATACCGTACCAACAAGAACCGGCTGCCCTTTATCATGACAGGTTTTAATCTGTTCGACAATTGCATTGTATTTTCCACGCTTGTTTTTATAAACGACGTCGTGATGATCTATTCTTATCATAGGCATATTTGTCGGAATCTCAACAACGTCAAGATTATATATCTCACGGAATTCGTTTTCTTCAGTCAAAGCCGTACCTGTCATGCCGGACAGCTTCTTATACATACGGAAATAATTCTGAAAGGTAATCGTTGCAAGAGTTTTCGATTCCTTTTCTATCTTTACGTGTTCTTTGGCTTCGATTGCCTGGTGAAGGCCGTCGGAATAACGTCTTCCGAACATAAGACGGCCGGTGAAGGAATCGACGATTATTACCTGATCATCCTTAACTACATAGTCAACGTCGCGCTGCATGATGCCGTGAGCGCGGACCGCCTGGTTTATATGATGCGCAAGTGTTGAATTTTCCGGATCCGATAAATTTTCTATTCCGAAAAATTTTTCGGCTTTTTTGATACCGGATGCGGTAAGTACGGTCGTGCGCGCTTTTTCATCGACGACATAATCCGCGTCGATATCGTCGTTTTCCTGCTTATCGTCAAGCTCTTTAATGCGGAACTGTCTGAGCGTGGAAACGAACTTTTCTGCGCGGTCGTAAAGCTCGGTCGATTCGTCGCCCTCGCCGGATATTATCAAAGGAGTCCTTGCTTCATCGATAAGTATCGAGTCAACCTCGTCGACGATCGCAAAAACATGCCCGCGCTGAACAAGACTCTCTTTGTATATGACCATATTGTCGCGCAGATAGTCAAAGCCGAACTCATTGTTCGTACCGTAGGTTATGTCACAGTTATAGGCGATGCGCTTCTCCGCTTTAGACTGATCGTGAGTTATTAAGCCGGTGGTAAGACCGAGAAAATTATAAACGCGTCCCATTTCCTCGGCGCCGAGCCGTGCAAGATATTCGTTTACGGTTACGACATGAACTCCGTTTCCGGCAAGCGCGTTAAGGTACGACGGCAGCGTTGCGGTTATTGTTTTTCCTTCACCCGTCTTCATTTCCGCGATACGCCCCTGATGAAGGACTATGCCGCCCATAAGCTGTACACGGAACGGACGTTTTCCGAGCACTCTGCGGCAAGCTTCGCGCGCAACAGCAAAAGCCTCGGGAAGTATGTCGTCAAGCGTTTCAACTCCCGCAAGACGCGCCTTGAATTTATCGGTCATTTCGCGAAGCTCCTCGTCGGTCATGGCCTCAAATTTTGGCTCAAGCGCCTCAATCTTATCGACTGTCGGCGTCAGCTTTTTTATCTGCCGGTCGCTGTATGTTCCGATTATCTTATCAAGCAGTTTCATAATTTATCAAAGTCCCTCTTTATGCTGATCGTAATTATAAGTTATCTTCTTTATTATACTATATTTGTCAGCCGATTAAAATAATAATTTGTAAATAATTATTGATTCTATTGCCTGTTACGGTATTTATATTATATAATCAATGTATAATTTCTTTTCAGGAGATAAAAATGACTGATCTAAATATCGTACTCTGCGAACCCGAAATTCCACAAAACACCGGAAACATTGCACGCACCTGTGCAGTAACCGGAGCCGCGCTGCATATAATTAAACCCATGGGATTTACTCCTGACGCCGCAAAGCTGCGCCGTGCCGGACTTGACTATTGGGATAAGCTCGACATAACATATTACGAATCATTAGATGAATTTCTTGCCGAAAAAGCCTACGAAAAAATATGGTTTTTCACGACGAAAGCCAAAAAATGCTACACAGACGTTGCATATCCGGAGCGTGTTTTTATAATGTTCGGAAAGGAGAGCGCCGGTCTGCCCGAAGAACTGCTGCTCAGTCATCCTGATAACTGCGTCCGTATACCTATGCTCAGTGAACTCCGGTCGCTTAATCTTTCAAATTCGGTTGCAATCGCCGCATATGAAGTGCTTCGTCAGCACGGATTTGAACAGCTCGAACTCCAGGGTAACCTTCACCGGTACAACTGGTAAACATTATACAGAAATTCGTTTTCGTTCATAAAACCTCCTACTCAATTTACAAAACCTACGAAATTATTATACAAATAATACATCCTTTATTAAAAAACATTTGGTATCATTTTATTGTAGAAAAGCTGATTAGGATTGGGAGGCATATCCGGTTGAACGAGCATATTGGTCTTGACGGCGAAAAAATGTACGCTGAGACAGGCAAACAACAAATAAATCAGGACAATAAGGCTACGGCAGCCGATGAACAGACAAATTCCCCGCAGCAGGAAAAAAGCAAGTCAGTTTCTGCGGAGGCCGCGACTTACGGAGGCTGCAGCTACAGGCTGACATACGACCGCTACCAAAAGCGTCACTCTGCGGAAGACAAAAAAACAAGCGGAAAAGAGATGCGCCATGCATGTGGGGTTGCGGCAGCTATCGTCGTTGCTTTGGCAATATTTGCTGCTTTGGGTCTGTTGATTTTCAATTATTTTTCAACCGGCATAAGACGCCACTTTGAATCGGCTTATGTGCTTGAGTGCTCATATGTACGGTGCGTCGTTTCAGACTGCGGTCACTCTGTGCAGATATAAATCAAAAATATAATCAGGCGTCGGTTAGATTTTCATTATCACCTAACCGGCGCCTTAACTATACTTTTTTCCCTGCCAACTGTCACGACGAACAAATTCTTTGTCAATTTCGTTTTGTACGACAAGCTTTTTAAGAGACCATTCCGGAGCTGCAAGACGGCTACTCACTCCGTCGCCCGTAACTCTTTCTATCACAGTATCGGGCGGCATTATTTCAAGCTGATCGCATACAATACCGACAAATTCATCCCTGCTCAGCATCGGTACATCGCCGCTTTTCCACATCTCAAAGATTTCGGTTCCTTCTTCAATATAAAGCATATGAATCTTCAAAGCATGAGGACGAAGATCTGCGACTTTTTCAGCCGTTTCAAGCATCATTTCCCGCGTTTCACCCGGAAGCCCGTTTATTATGTGTATGCATACGTTCAGGCCGTCAAGCCGTTTGTATGTTTCACAAAATTCTGCAAACGTATGGCCGCGGTTTATCAGTCCGGCGGTTTTTTCGTGAACAGTCTGAAGCCCCAGTTCAACAGTCAGATACGTGCGCTCGGATTCTTCTTTTAAAAGCCGCAGGACATCATTGTCAATGCAGTCCGCACGTGTCGCAATGCTTAGCCCGACTGTTCCGGGAAGTTCAAGCGCTTCGTCGTAAAGTTTCTTAAGCTTCTCTGCCGATGCATACGTATTGGAAAAAACCTGAAAATATTGTATGTACCGTTCTTCAACGCCTTCTCTGCCCCATTTTTTAAGCAATATCTTTCGCTGAGCATCAAACTGTTCAAAAAGAGGCTTCCCCCTTCCGGCAAGCGGCTCTTTTGAACAGTATATACATCCGCCGACACCTTTGGAGCCGTCGATATTCGGGCATGTAAATCCGCCGTCAAGAGGTATCTTGATTACCTTCCCGCCAAAACGCCGTTTCAGGTAACAATCATATGTGAAATATCTTTTATTTGTATCCGAATTTTGAAACGGATTTCTTTTTTTCATATTTTTATTGTAAATCGAACCGGGAAAGACTTTAAACAAGTCTTCCCCGGTTTTGTTTTGTAATGTAATTCTTCGATTGTTTCGTCTGATTATTATCAGCCGGTTATGCCGGAACGCTCAATACCCTGAACAAGGAATTTCTGGCAGAACAGATATACTATGATCAACGGAGCGATAATCATAAGACCGCAAGTGTTCAGTGCTGCCGCCGAGTAAAGCTTTCCACCCGCATAGCTTGTGTCGATTGACTTCGGAACCTTAATTATATCGGGCATAAGTTTGATCGTTGACTGCGTAAAGAATACGTTTGTATAGAAGTTATCCGTCCACTGCCATGAGAAAGCAAACAGGAATACTGTTACCATCATGGGTATCGAAATCGGAAGTACGATCTGTACAAAAGTACGGAAGATGCTGGAGCCGTCAATGTATGCGGATTCCTCCAATTCATCGGGAACATTGCGGAAGAACTGACGCATCATGAAAATGTAAAGTCCGTTCTTAAACGCAAGGCCTCCGATAGAGAGTAGCAGCAACGGCCAGAATGAGTTGTTCAGATTTATTGATGTGAACGGAATGACTTTGAAGCTTTCGATCACACCGCCGCCGAGAAGATTGAAAATTCCGAGGATGTCAAAATATCTGAACTTCATAAACATTGACAGATGAAGCGTCTCGTGAGGAACGACCATCGTAAAGATTACGAGCGCAAACAGAATCTTTGAGCCCTTAAACTTATACTTGGCAAATCCGTAACCGATCATACAGCATACAAACGTCTGAATAACGCCGCATGATACGCAAAGGATCGTTGTATTAAGCAAAGCCTGAAAATAACCGTTCTCAACGATTACCGCTTTGTACGTATCAAGAGTCGGGTAACGCGGTATCAATTTGACTGTTACGTCAACAAAATCCGCACGGCTCATGAAGGATGAAGCAATCTTTGTAAAGAAAGGAAGCAGGATTATGTAGGAAATTCCGAGTAGAAGAACAAGACGGAATATCCACCAAATGAGCTTTGCAAAGAAGAACGATGAGAAATATTTGATCTTTATACGTTCCCATAAACTGGTGCGTTCAAAATCAACCTTAATTTTATTTTTGGATTCCCTCAATACTTTAGGAGCTTTTTCAGTATTTTGTGCATTCATTTTACATTACCTCCTTAAGCATCTCTTCTCTGGTAGAAGACGAACGCAGACAGCAACGCCGCTGCAAGAGCAATTATTCCAATTACCAACAGGAAGTACATCCACGCCATAGCCGAGCTTACAACCGTACCGCCGGCTTCGTTGTATACGGCGTTTATGTAGTTCATAACCGTATTGGATTCGGATGTAAACGAGTCGATGATAGTGTAAACCGTGTTGACGAGAATCATAGGGCTGATCATCGGAAGAGTGATCTTCCAGAATGTTTCCCATGCTGAAGCGCCGTCGATCGAGCAGCTCTCATATATAGACGGTGAGATGGACTGAAGTCCCGCAAGGAAAATCAGCATCTGAACTCCGGAACGGTTTATAATATCGTAAATATTATTGATAAGTCCGCTGACATACACCGCCAGATCGTTACCGACGCGCATGTTGCTGAACAGGAACGAAAGGTCCGTCGCCTTGATGAGGTCAGTAACCGCGCTTCCGCCGGTACCGTCATCGATGGTCTGCGACATATCGTTCATGTAGTTAAGAAGTTCGTTCGAACGGTCGATCTGATCGATAAGACCGGTCGAAAGAATGACTGGGATAAAGAATATCGCTCTGAACGCAGCGCGTCCAAACATATTCTGATTAAGCAGCACCGCCATAAACAGTGAGAATATGACAATTGCAGGTATATCAAACAGAAGCTGCTGAACGCCGGTTGTAACAGTTCTGATAAAATCCGGGTCAACAAAGAGCGCTTCCTGATAGTTTGCCCAGCCGACAAAGTTAAGAGTGTAGCCGCCGCCCTGCAGAATCTTTATTTCATTAAAGCTGAACTTAATGGAATCGAAAATTATTGGAATGTATATAATCACGAATCCAAGTATAAACGGCATGATAAAGAACCAACCTGCACGGGCCTTTTTCCTGTCGAGCGAGACAATTCTTCTCTTTTTAGGCTTCGGAGCTGCTGTTTTAGCTGTTGTTTGCTTTGTCAATTTTCGCACCCCCTGCTTACGGCTCAATTACAACATATCCGAGACCGCTTATAGTGTAACCATCAGCGGTAACGTCAAATGTATTGTAGTTGAGAATAAACTGATAACCGTTTTCAAAAGTTACACGAACGATCATACCGTTATCAGATATGTATTTTGTCGATCCTTCATCATCATAGACCGGCAGAACGGGCTTCGCGCTGGGAACATACTCCGTTCCGGTTCTTTCAGCAAATTTCTTCGCGCGCTCCTCCTCTGCTTCCCATTCAGCGAGAATCTTTTCGGCTTCTTTTTCAACTGCAAGCTTTGCTGCTTCGTCAGCTGCAAGCTCACCCGCCGTGGGAATTCTGTTTCCGACAAGGAATTCATGATACTTTATCGGAGAATACTGAACCTTTGAAAGAACCTCGTTAAGCTCGTTGTAAAGCGAAATCAGGTCTTCCTTCCAAATTGAATAGGAAACCGAATAATACTTTGAAAGTGTTTTATTATTCTTGAGGCTTGCCTCATTCTGATATGCAAAGACGAAGTACGGGCTTGCACCGTTTTCGAGTATTTTAAGCTTCTCCTGACGAATATCGCCAGCCATGTTTGTCGCCGTTCCGGAGAAGTTTATGTAGCTGTGGAATACCATTCCAAACAACGGTATGGATTCGCTTGCATAAGTAAAGTTACTCGAATCGAGCGATACATTCAGTACATGATCGACATACGGGAGTGTGTACGCGTTTCCGGAGTCAACCATAACTTTGCCGTATTTTTCCTTGATTTTTGCAAGGACTTCGGAAACGAAGACCTTTGAGTCCTCGCGGTTGTAAGGATCCTTCGAGTCGAAATCGGAGTTCAGATCAGATCCGAGCGTTGCAAAGGATACGCCGTCTGCTCCAAGCTTATCAAGGGAGTTGCTGAGTTTTCCAAAGAGTTTGTCAAATACCGACGGAGAAATTGCGATAAGACCTGTTTTCTCGAAATACTGAAGCGTTGCACTATATGTACGCTTCTGGGTATAACGCTTGTCGATTGTCTTAATGCCGTCGGTTTTCAGAGAGAAATCGTCGAACATAACGTCTTTATATGTGTAAGATATATCGAAATCAGGATATACCTCAACACCTTTTTCCGCCGCATATTCGAGGAAATCTTTATAGCCGTTGTTGCCGCCGGCCGTCTTTTCAAATTTGATCTTTGTCGGGAACGTATTTTCAAGTCCGCCGTTAATAAATCCTGTGAGACGGTAGATTATCCTGTTTATACCGGCCTCATTCAATTCGCTTGTCATGGTTTTAAGGTTTTCAAAAGTCGTCAGAGGCTTTTTGACCATGACAGGCACGGACATGATTCTTTCCTGAACGTCCGTTACGCCAAGCGTTTCGATGTAGAGCGGTATGTCGCTGTTTGTGTTATCAACAGGTGAAATGTATTCGTTGCTGATAAGATAATCTCTGTAGGCTTTCGCCATACCGACATACGATGTCTCGTAATAATCGGTAATGTTATTCTCTTCCGCATAATTCGGGTCGGTAAGCATTATGTATCTGATACGATAGCTTCCGGAATATTTACGGTCAGAGGTTACCGAGAAAGTCGCATCTCCGCTTATGGAAATAGACGAACCGAGGTTGTACGAGTCAGAAGGGCGCGGGTCGAAGCGCGTATATGTCGAATTATACTTGTGAATAGTATTGACGCCGTGGTCAGTTATTATGGTTGCAAGCGCGTCGCCTTCTTCTATTATTGCAACATAGCCGTTGGACAAAACATATCCTTCGTCTATAACCTTACCGTTTTCGTCATACTCTACTCCGTATACGTGATCTTCCACGAGTCCGAACAGCGGCAGACGCATAACCTGCTGATGCTGTTCGCCTATGTTGTGGTAGGCGTAGTCGATACCGTACAGCTTACCGGAAATTGCCCGCGATGTCGCCTGCTTCAGCGTATCCTCAAATCTTACGATTGTGCCTGCGCCGTCGGGAATCATCGTATATCCGGTATATTCGGAAGAACCTGCTCCGAAGTACGGGAGTATCATTATATAATTGAGAGAATATGCGCTTTCGTCAAAACGAATACTGTTTGCGGGCAGACGAACCGACAGTCCCTGCTCGTCAAGGTAGTATTCAAGCGCAAGTCTGAAAAGTGCGGGATCCTTGTCGTTGCCCTCATATTTAGTCTTTTCATGGTCTTTTTCAAGCTGTTCATATGTGTAATGAGGACAGAATTCTTTAATAATTGCCTCACATTTGTTCAGCTCGCGTTCAGTTGCTGCATCGTCAAATGTATAAACTGCCATTTCACGGGTTATCGGGAAGGCAGCCTGCATCTCTCTGCGTTCACGGTCGGTAATATCAGCGTCGGGGTCCTTAAGAATATAGAATGTTTTAAGGAACTTCAGCTTTGTTTCGTCAGTAATATATGCATAAATCAGTTCCTCAAGGCGTTCCTTCGGAATAAGCTTCGGAACAAGTTTACGAGTCTCCTGACGACCCATTATATATTCGACGCGAATACCGTTTTTAACGTTTTTACGCCTAATCTGGTCGCGCTGTGCTGCTTCAACGAAACTGTACATGTACTGATCGCCGGTGCCGCCGGAGAACTTAATTATTATCTGCGAAAGCAGCTGGTTTTTGATATTATCGGAAGGATATCTTTTTAAGTTCGGAAGGCCGACAGCAACGTCATACGGGTTTGTTGAAAGAATCTGGCCCGTCGACTTGTTTACAACGGCAACTTCGCCTGTATAATCTTCATAATACAGCTGGTAGCCGTAGCGGTCAAGCACAAGCTCCATGGTTTCGAGTTTTTCTTCCATGGAATAGAATTTTTTGGTGAGGTAATTTGTCACTACCTCTTCTTCTTCTTCGCCGTCTTCTTTGTTTTCTTCGCTTTCATCCTGATTTTCGGTTTCGACTTCATCTGCAGCGTCATCTGCAAAAACCGGAAAGATGGAAAGCGGAATCAATGCACCGAGAACCAGGCAGAAGGTCAGCAGTGCAGATAAAAACCTGATCAATTTCATAATATTTCTATCTTCTCCTATCTTCTTCCGTTACCGGTTACATTCGGTAAGACAATTCGGTTGCTATGCTGGAAACAAAGCCGACCATCTTCGTTACTATGTTCGAGAACAAAAGTCCAAGGAACATAATGACCGCCATTCCGACAATTGTTCCGACACATGTTATCACATTCTTGAACAGCGTGTAGTCATGGGTTACCATCATTCCGAAGAACAGCAGCAAGCCGACCCATACCCAACCGATGGAATTCAACGTTGTATAAACGGTGGTCTCGGATTGTGTAAGTATGTGGGTTATGATCGTTGAGGGAATTATGAACAGCGGAAGCGGCATCAAAGAATACGCAGTTGCAATAAATACATCCTTGAAGCTTCCTTCGCCCTCAAAGAGCGTCGTAAGACACCAGTTTGCCGTAACCCAAAGAATTATAGGCACAATAAGTGAAAGCGCCTGCATGAAAACGCTGGAATAAGTGGCTCTCGGATTGAAAATGTAAGAGCGGCCGATTGCCTGGTACGAAAATGCGACAGCCGAAAGCAGAATAATAAACAATCCTGCGCGAACGGAACCGCGCTTTTCATGCTTCAGATCCCAGAAGCCGTCGAAAGGATGGAGCATTATATGGAACACATACATAAATTCCTGCCAGAACGTACGCTTGCCCTTATAAAGTTCACCCTTTTTGTTAACTTTCTTTGCGTAACCTGAAAATAGAACGAGCAGCCATATCAGAACAATTACTGCGATCGGAACTATCAGGAAATATCTCGACGCCCAGTTTGTACGGTACATACCGAAGGCCATTGAGTAATTCTTGATATCGTAGGCGTTCTTGAAGTACTCCATCGCCTGCGTCCATTCGCCGTTTCTGTAATAAGCTTTTCCGATTCCGACATATGCGGCATCGAAGTTACTGTTTCTCTGAAGAATTTTGAACCAGTCGTTTATTGCCTCGTCATATTTTCTGTCGTTATCGTTTTTCAGAGCGCCGAGGAGAATGTCGCCGTACTCGGTTCTCGTATAGACGGTTATGTTGTTGGCCGTCTTATCAAGGACGAGCATTGTTTCGTCCTGATAAACGATTGCCTCTATGGACTGAAGACATCCCATCATGTTTCCGGTATCACCAAAAGCAAACAGGAGGTTGCCGAATGAGTCGTATGTGTAGATTTTGTTTCGTTTTTCGTCGATTATCGACCATGTTCCTTCCGGCCCGAGAGCAACGTCGATTATCTTGGAAGCACCTTTGATCGAGCTTACAAGCGAGTCATTGTTAACCTTAACTTCTCCGCCGGGGCCGAAGAAGCCGTTTCTTCCGAGGATATCGTCTCCGGATGCGTTGAACATTTTTACGGGAGCATAATCCGCAGAATTATTCTTAATTGAATCCTGCTGATTTGCTTCATCAATCGACGATGTGGTTACGTAGATAAAACCTCTGTCGTCTATTGTGATGTTGTTATACTCCGTAGGTATATACTGAGTGGAAAGAGCTCTCTGCTCGGCTGTCTGGAACTGCCTCCAGAAAATATCAATCGCACTGTAGGCAACCTTCTGCGCTCCGACATATGACTGGAATTCGCCGTTGCTGTTAAGAGAAAGTATACCCTGATATGTTGTTGAAGAAACAACATAAATACGTTCCGAAGCGTCGACGGCAAGTGCAACCGGTTTATAGATCGCATTATCCTCGAAGATGTTGGATTCAGGCTCTTCAAGGTGCTTTATATAATTGCCCTCAAGGTCGAAAATTACGATTCGGTTGTTTTCTGTGTCGGCGACATAGATCTTGTCTTTTGTAACAAACAAACCGGACGGAGTGTTCAGACTGTCATATACGCCGTGCGAGTTAAGGAAGTTTTCACCGAATGTGAATCTGAGTCGGTAGTATGGGTCAAGCGCAACAATACGGTTGTTTGCCGCATCTGCAATATATACATTGTTTGATTTGTCAACAACGAGATCGCGAGGATCGCTTATTGCCACATCAAGTCCCATATACTTCGAGTCCACCTGCATAACGGGTGTGTAGGCGTCCGGCGAAAGAAGCGGTTCGCCGTCTATCGAATAGGTGTAGGTTGAATATGCTGCCGCATATGCCGGAAATGCGCAGCCAAATGCCATAAGAAGCGCAGCCGCAGTTATAAGAGCTGTTTTTAGAAGCTTTTTCATTTTCATACCCTCCTGTTCAGCCCTTCATTCCGGACGATCCCATTGTTTCAACGATCTTACTCTGGTTGATAATGAATATCGTAATCGGTACGCTCATCATCAAAATTGCAGCGGCGGAACCTGCACCGGCCGAAACACCTGAGATCGTTGCAATAGCCGTGTTGAAAGTTTTAAGCTGTTCGCTCCAAACATAGCCCGAAGCGCCCGAGTTCCATACGCCCTGGAAGGTTGTAACGATAAGCGTCAGCCATGCAGGTTTGACAAGCGGCATAACTATTCGCCAATAGATCTGGAGCTCCTTCGCCCCGTCTATCCGGGCCGCTTCTATCATTTCGTCGGATACGTTATCGTCTATAAATTGCTTCATCAAATACAAGCCCATGGTTGACGCCCATACCGGCACAATTGAGATTGTATATGTGTTAAGCCATCCGAGAGCAACGTAAATAACGAACGAGGTAAGGCCGGATATAACCGAACTGATCATAAGAGAATATCTTATAACCATAAATATGAAATTCGATCCCGGGAATCTGATTTTTGAAAGCGCAAACGCCGTTATCGATCCGAAAACCAAGCATCCGAAAGTTGCGCACACCGATATAATTATCGTGTTGAATATGTATCTTGAAACCGGAACCCAGGTTATGTTCAGGTTTGTGAAAAGGTCGATAAAGTTCTGAAGCGTCGGCTTCATAACATAGAATCTCGGCGGCGTTATCGAACGTTCACCTAGCGGCTTGAACGCCGTGATAACAAGATACCACATGGGAAGAAACATGAAGAGTCCCATTATCGAGAGAACAATGGTTATTACCGTATCTCCTCCTGCTGACCGGTTCAGGACAACAGCGTGTTTTCTCACTCTGAGTTTTTTCATTGTTATTGTCCCACCTTTGAAAGAAATTTCTGAACCACAATGTTGGTACCCATCATTATAAAGAAGAGTACAAGCGATATCGCCGAAGCGTATCCGAACTCAAAACGCGTCCCCATATACTCAGACAAATGATGTTGCAAAGTCCACGCGCAATAGTCCGTTGAAGGGTTGCCGCACAAGGCGTTAACAACTCCTCCAAATCCGAATGCACCTGTGATTGAAAGCACCGCTCCGAAAAGAAGCGTGTTCTTCATCTGCGGCAGGGTTATGTACCAGGCTTCCTGCCAACGGTTTTTAATTCCGTCAATCGCCCCCGCTTCGTAAAGCGAACGGTCGACACCCTGAAGACCCGCGATATTCGCAAGGAATCCCATACCAAGCGAACACCATATCTGAATCATTATAACAAGAGGAACAATATATCGAGTATCCTTAAAGAAGGCAATTGGTTTAGTTATCATTCCCATCTTCAACAGCCAGCCGTTAATGTATCCGTATATATCGCTCTGGAAAAGAAGCGACCAAACAAGATACGCGGAGCCGGAAATACTCGGAGCATAGAATATGAAAGTTACAACCGCTCTCGCCTTAGGCGGAAGCTCATTTATAAACCACGCGACTAAGAAAGAAAGTATAAAGCATGCCGGGCCGGTTGCAACCGCGAACATCATAGTATTCTGGAAAGCCTTTATGAACAGATCGTCTTCAAGGAAGAGGCGGATATAGTTGTCGAGGAATCTCCACTGCGGCCATTCAAGCATGTTGAAGTCCGTGAAGCTGAGAAGTATCGACAAAATAACCGGGACGACCGTGAACGCGAAAAAGGCAAGGCAGAAGGGAAAGACTAAAACGTAACCTACCCATGTACGCTTCATCTCGCTCAGAGTGTACTCAAATTTGGTCATCTCTTTGCGCGACTTATGCTTCTTGGGCGGCTTCTGTTCCTTCATCGCTGCTGTGTTAGTCATTTTGCGTTTCTCCTTTTTAGATTTTGTCGCAAACAGATTGTTTAGCGTTCGCCTTCAATAAGGATCCACTGACCGTTCTGTGTACTGTTCAGATCGTAATAATCCATACGGAACTCGCGGCGTTTTCTGGATATTTCCTTATTAATATTAAGCACTCTATCGAGCATCTGCGTCGACGGATCGGATGATTTTGCATATACATCCTGGAATGCTGCATTGACGTATGTTCCGACAATATAGTTTCCGGGGTACTCGGGAATTCCTACAAGAGCGTCAAGCTGTGTTTTGATTGCCTCGTACTCATAATCTGTCCACGCAAGCTTAAGAAGCGCTCCTGTTGTTGCCGTTCCCATTTTTGTTGTCGGGTTTGCGCTTACCGCAAGTGTTTCCTTTGCCTGAAGGAGCTGCGTCTCTTCGCAAACAGACCACTTCATGTATTCCCATGTTGCCTCGGGATTGTTTGCGCCTCTGGGTATAACAATTGCAGAAGTTGTTATAGGAGAAGTACGGTTAATCTTGCCCTCTTCATCCTCAAATCCAAGCAGCGGAGCCATTTCCCAAAGTCCACGAAGTTCGTAGAATGACATAAGCGAGTTGTAGGTTCCGATAGCGTCGGCAATCATGATCGGAATTTCACCTGTTCTGAAACGCGACATATCTTCAACTACAGGGCACTTGTATTTGGTAAACAAATCGCAGTACGATTCAAATGCGTCAAGCGATTCGTTTGCATCGACATTGATACGCATTCCGTTATCACGATAGAGCGATCCGCCCTTCTGATAAATGAACATATTAAGACCGGCAAGTGCACTCGTCGGAACGGACATCTGCAGGCTCGAGTTCTGAAGTGCGGGAATAACATCGTAAAGTTCATCCCATGTTGTCGGTATTTTCAGGCCGAGATCGACGAATACGTCAACACGGTAGAAAAGCATATAAAATGAAAGCGATGTCGGCAGACCGTAGGTCGTACCGTAAAGCGTGAGCGGAGTTGTAGCTGCTTCGCTGAACCATGTCATCGTCTCGTCAAAGCCTTCAAAATCGTTTAGCGGCTCGACTGCGTTTCTGAGTCCCCATGTTATGGTGTCTGTAGAGCTCATGTTCGAAACGTCGGGACCGATGCCGGCAAGTATCGCCTCGGTCAATCCGGCGGTTATAACCTTAATCGTTACGGATATTCCCGATTCCGGAGTGAAGTAGTTATCTATAAGACCTCGCTGAATAAGCGCACTGTCACGTCCGGCAGCCGCATTCGCTATCCACATTTCAACGGTCTTGTCTTCATCGTATACAACGTCGCCCTTAAAACCTATCGTGGTATAGTCCATAAAGAAGCTCATTATGAAAGCTCTTATTTCAAACCACGCGCCCTGAAGGAAGTTCGACCTTGCCTGAGGAAGCTTCGAATCAACGCCCTGTACAACGAAGTAGTCCAGCTTTATAGGCTGGCCCAACGCAGCATACAGCCAGTTACTGAGCGAGATAATGTAGTTCTTGAACGAGACAAAGTTCGGAGCAATCTCATATTCGTTACGCGCCATTTTTTCAAAAAGCGTCGCAACCGTTTCAAGCTGCTGTACCTGGTCTCCGACCTCGCCTGTTATCTGCTTAAGCTCATCGGCTATGCGGTAAAGCGCGTCTGCAGAGTTACCGATTGTTACTATCGCCTCGGGAACAAGGCGGTTGAAACCATAGTCACGGTAAGCGTCCGGGACAGGTCCCGTCAGCTGAAGGAGCATCTGATAAGCATCGTTCAGTTCTTCGATCATCTGCTCAATCTCGTATATATAGGGTTCCATATCCCCGAGGACAACTTCGAACGTAAGCGTATTCTTGCCCTCTTGCAGATAGAAGAGGAATTCCTGAGTGCCGTTGTTTAATCCAAGCACCTGCCAGTCGGGCGAGTACTTGAATCTGAGGTGGCTCGCTTCGGCAAACTGAATCTCGCCGTTGACATAGAGTCTGCGGGACGTAAACATACCGATAAGCGAGTTCTGACGGAAACGGGTTACAATTCTGTAAAGTCCCGCTTTCGGAACCTCGACCTCATATCTCATCCACTGGTTTGCAACAGATGCGTCGAGATAATTAAACTTAATAACCGCTGGATCCTGAGGCTCTGTGAGCGAAGAAGTACGGTCGTTTGTCGGGAAAAGACAAGCATTTGATACTTTTTCCGGATTCTCGGCCTGAATCTTTACAGGTTCAACGCCGGTGACTTCTGTCACGCCTTCCGCCTTCATCTTCTCAAGGAATTCGCTGTATGAAATCTCACCCTCATAAGGATAAAGTTCAATCGAACTGATTGTCATCGGCTCTCTCGTAGCCTCGAACGTGATCAGATGCTCTCCCTCGGTAAAATAATACTCATACGGAGCCATCGTATAACCGAGCCAGTCACGAAGATAATATGTCTGCCATTCAGGCGATTCTTCACGAATGGGTCGTATATCGTTTCCGTTCTTATCCTTTTCGAATGAACCGTCTTCCAGAGTCTGATACTCCCATACTCTCGGGAAATAATAGTATCTCGATTCAGAGAAAGGGAAATATCCGTCGATATATACCATTCTCTCAATCGTAGTATAGGTTCCGGGTTCCGGGTAGTAAGTTATGCGAATCGCATATCTTCCGGTCTCAGGTATCGTCACTTTCCAGGAAGTCTTTCCCGTTGAAGGCGTAGTTAAAGCTTTGTCCACGCCCACGTAATTTGTCTTGACCTCAACGGCGGCGTCCGTGTTTTCCACGTCGTAATCCGTAACGTCAACGGAGATTGTCTTTTTTCCCTTCGGAACGTTTTCGTACTTGATATCATAATTCTTGTACGCGATTGTTCCGAGGAATTTCTTTATCTCCGAGACCGTACGGAAGCTGCCGAAGGTCATATCTCCATCCATTGGCGCGCCGGAGCCGTCTTGTTGATCGTCTGTACCGGAAGCCGTAGTCAGGGGCGCGTTGTCCTCAGACGCAAACGCCGGAACGGTCACGAATGTTCCCGCCAGCATCAGCGATGCCAAAAGCACTGCCAATGATTTTTGAAAAAGAGACTTTTTCATTAATCTTTCCTCCCACAAGATTAAAATGCTTTTCGGCAGCCAGTTTGTTCCTCTGAACCGGTCGGCGCCGCAACCGCTCCTATACGTGTACCCATTCGTTTAACCGTTAATCCCGTCTAATGTTCGGGAGGCTTTTTCTCGGATAAGCATAAGATATTACAAAATATTAATAAGGTAAAAAAATAAAGTCTTTTCGGGGGTCGATGAATTTTGTTCACATTTTTACGCTTATTGTGACATTTGTCGCCTCGCGTAAAGACAAATCGACCCTCGACTTTTTTACTTATAAATAATATCATATAAATAAATAATTGTCAATAGCACAAATTTACGCGATTTCTCACGATAAATTAACACGCAATTCAAAAAACGGTCAAAAACACAGCCCCTTTTTATTCATAACCCCCCTTTCCAAAACTGCTGAAAAACGTTTAATTTCGCCGTTTTTCGCGATATTTCGGGATTTCGGGCTACATTTGAAGTTAATTTTGCTGTATCTTTTTTTCTGACTAAACGCTTTCTCCGCTTCTTCTGAAAATACTGTTTTTCAAATCAAAAGCCTCGCTCGTGTGCATGTTGCACAATTTATGAACAAAAATTTCTACATAGAGAACAAACGCTGATTTTGTTTATTTTCCTTAGCTTGACAATCCGACATAGTAAATGATATAATTTAAAAACAAAACCCAAAAAAGGAGCACCGAACAAAAATGGCAGAGTCACAAAGCAGCTTTTATTCGATACTGTTCAGGCAGAAATACATAAAACGCTGGGGGCTTATGAACAGTGTGACGCCCGAAAATCTCTGTGAACACAGCGCCGAGACCGCGATACTTGCCCATGCGCTCGCAGTCATCGGCAACACATATTTCGGAAAAGACTACGATTGCGGACGCACGGCAGAGCTGGCGCTTTTCCACGACTCCGCCGAAGTTTACACCGGCGATCTGCCCACTCCGATAAAGTATTACAGTCCGGAAATGCGTAAGTCATACGCCAAAATCGAAAGCAATGCGCTGAACGCGCTTATCGAAAAGCTTCCGCCGGAAATGCGCTCGGCATATTCAGAAACGCTTTTCAACACTAAAGAATCGGACGCCGGGCTTTGGATTCTTGTCAAAGCGGCCGACAAGCTTGCGGCACACATAAAAGCGCTGACCGAAGTACGGGCAGGCAACGGAGAGTTTATACAGGCTCAGCGTACAACCCGTGAAGCCATGGACAAAATGGACTGTCCGGAGCTTATGTACTTCAGGGAACATTTTCTCGATGCGTTCGGACTGACGCTTGACGAGATGCAGATGAACTACACTTCATAATACGAGGCATAGCCGCTGCATAGAATTAATAAAGAAAAAAATGAAATGATTTTTTATGCACAAATCCTCACTACTTCAAATTTCATTAAGATAAGGAACGGTCGCAGCTATGCTCGGAATTTTTGACAGCGGTCTCGGCGGATTGACCGCGCTGAAGGAAATAAGAAAAAAGCTTCCCGGGGAGGAGCTTGTATATTTCGGCGACACCGGACGCGTGCCGTACGGAACCAGGTCGCGCGATACGATAATCAAATACGCCGTTCAGGATATGGATTTTCTTATGAGCTTTGGCCCGCGTGCAATAATCGCCGCATGCGGCACCGTATCGACAACGGCTCTTCCGGTGCTCAGAGAGAAGTTCGACATACCGATAATCGGCGTTGTCGAAGGTGCGGTGGAAAGAGCCGCGCAGATAACCAAAAACGGAATTGTCGGGGTTATCGGAACGGCAGCAACAATAGGCACCAACGCTTTTGAAAAAGCGATAAAAGCCATAAATCCGGATATA
>JAQXSY010000031.1 GCA_029219205.1 Bacillota bacterium
AGCTCACGGCAGACCTCGTCCGTAGGCTTGGCTTGCTGCAGATCTTGCCAATAGGTCAGACCGAATGCGGCAATTTTAGCGGCATCGATCTTGTCTGTTTTGGATTGTTTTCGCGACTGTCCTCCCTTCAAGAATGGATTATATATAAACGTCTGCGAAGCGAACAGACGGATATAACGAAAAAAGTGAGCATCAAAACAACGCAGAGACGTGCTCTGTAATATGTTCTTTGTTCCTATGCTATCACGAAAATGTTATAAAATATCACGAAAATATTATAGAATATATTGACAATTCTAACCATATATGTTATAATATAACTGATTATCTGGAATATATTTCTAGCGCATTTCACAAGGACAGAACAGTTTATCTTTTAGAAGGGAAGTGAATGAATAATGGTATTCGAACAGAGCCGCTTTATATGTCATCCTATACCAATACTTCAGGGCTACATTCTACCCCATACACTACCATATCCGATTAAGTGTATTCTTTTTTGCGCATAGGTTGGCCGTAAGTTTATAAATGTTTTTTATGGCTAAACTATGCGTTTTTTTCGATTAATTCATCAGGTCTGTATAGAATGAATTCATATAGTCGTATTGATCTTACAGCACCAATAGATATCGAGGATACCAATACAGTAGAACTTTTTTTACAAGTAAATATAGATGTAATTAATGGTGATTCATCTAACAACGTCCCATCGAGTTAATTTAATTATCAATTTTGGATACAATAAAAGTAAATATGAATCAGTAAATCTATATGATATAGTTTGCTATTTGCTTATTATCTGTATTTTTTGAGTGAAACATCATCGGTATATAAAATTTCCAAAAATAGCGAATATGCAGCGCAAAAGGTTACACCCTCTTGATCGGAACATCGTAACGCAAAACAGCACCGGCATTCAATCGAGCCGGTGCTGTTCTTTCAACTCTCTCTTGTACCGATAATACGTATTCTTCGCAACTCCGTTCATCTGCATAATTTCCATATCCGACAGATTCCCATTGAAATCGGAAGAATGCTTCTCAATAATATCCTTATCTGCATTTCTATAAAACGAATAATGCACTCTCAAAGTCCTTTACAAAGAACCGGATGTTTTTACACCCTTTTTGAATGACCGTATGTTCCTCGGCCTCCAGCTTTTCCTTCTGTGCTTCTGCGCCGCCGGGATATTTTTCATTCAGCTCGCCATTAGCTTTCAGCGTCCTCCAATATGGGGTCTCATCCTCATGACGCTGAAAACTTGCCCATGCGGCTATGGAAACGAAAATTCCCGCCGTCATCGGGTCTGTAAAATCCGCGCAGTTCTGCTTCGCAAAGTAATCACGAATCATACCGACTGTCAGCAGTTTTCCATATGGAACACAGCGCATGACTGAATCATAATCTATGGGCGGTGCAAAGTACATCCGACTTCCGCCGTATTTTTGAATGCTTTTTTCATCTGTGATCGTTTGAATTTTCGGCATATCCTTGCTGTCATGCAGCATAGCGTTAAAATCTTTTTCGCTTGCCATTCCTATTCCTCCAAAGCGGCGTGATATCCGTTGATTTTATCTCCGCTGATCGTAATATAGTAGGCTTCACCGAACTTGCCTTTCAGTGAAACGGCATTCATCGGTTTGGTGTATTCTTTTGGATATATATTTTAAAAATTTGGGTCTGCATATTCCGTGATGACGGTAAATTTTACGGTCAAATTTTCAGCGTCTGCCGGATCATCAAAATCCTGTTTGCTCAGCGTATAAATAATCAGTTCGCCGTGCTTTAACAGCGATTTATCCGCATTGGACGTGCCGCCGCTGCCGGATGTGCCATTTGCCTCATAATCGACAACAAGCAAGCCTATATCTTCCTTGATATCCAATTTGATATGCAGAGCAATTTCATCATCAGCAACTTTCGGAGTTGTGTCATACGATATACCGCTGCAGGCAGCGTTAAATACGACCAGCAAAACGGCAAACACAATTCCGATTACGGTTCGTCCGAATTGAATTGCCGTGCGCTGCCTTTCTTTTTGATACTCGTTTGCCATGTGGGCTGCCTCCGTTTTTCAAGTTAAATCAGATAATTGGTTGTGCCGCAGACCGAAAAATCTCATACAATAACATTTCGACAGGCAAATTCGGAAAGTAATGTAATCCTTGTACGAATGCGGCACACAATACGCGGACTGTATCAGAGCTTCACTCCTGCGAGAGCGAGAAACTTTTTATCCGATTGGATTGCCTGAGTTAAAAACTTTCCGTCTTTGAAAAGCGCGTAAGTCGTTACGGGCGCAGGCGCATTTTGAGCCGCAGCTTTGTCGGTGATGTGAATCACCTTAAGCGGAATATTGTATTCTTTGGCGGCTTCTTCAACTCTCGGAACCCAGTAATATGTAAACGGACACTGATCGGTATAGTAAATAACAAAGCCGTTCTCGTAAATTTTCGGGTGTTTGGCACAAGTCTTGAATCTCGGCGGCGCGGCAGATATGTCAAACGGAAGATACATAAGCGTGATACCGGCATCGGATCGGTCCGCATCCGTGAAACCTTTATAAGCCATGTACTTCGGATCGGAAAGAAATTCTTTTTTTCTTCCTTCCGAAGAAAGAATGCAAACTCCTTTTTTTCCCTGAGCCTTTGCGTCGCATATACATTCGTTCAGCAAATCGTTTGAATATCCGTGGCCTTTCATTGACCCGGCAATCCAAAGGCAGTTGATGTAAATATATCCATCGGCTTCTATCGGAACCCATGCGTTCTCTGCGGGGATGTACTCGATAAAGCACTTTCCGCGCTCCTCGCTCCGGTAAAATACAAGCCCTTCGTCAAAACGTTGTATCATCCATTCTTTTTTCAGATTGCTTTGTTTCCCGGACATCGCGCAACAAATATGCTCTTGGTCAATATTATCTTTTGTAATTCTGATGTAATTCATGATAGTTTCCTCCATGGCATGAAAGATTGAAAATGCTAGTCCTCATTCTATTGGCGGCGTTCGCGGACCGATCGCGTTCGAGGATCATCGCGACCAATACTTTTTATCCGCCATAATCCTCCAAAAATGCAGTCAACGCAAGGTACTCTCTTTGGTATATCCCTCTGCGCTCCTCATCCGATTTCGCATACTCACGATACCG
>JAQXSY010000032.1 GCA_029219205.1 Bacillota bacterium
GATATCCTATTCGAGAATATCCGTGTTCTTAATGATTTGGGACGGGCAATTAACTGTACGGTACTTTCTGAGGAAGTTTCGGGAACGGAAATTCGTAATATAGATTTTCGTAATATCAGTTATAAAGCGTCTATGAAATCACAATTAAAACAGCTTGGCGCAGATAATCGGATTTCCGTTTGTTTGAACCGAGTGACAGCTAACGGGGAAACCGTTCAAAACAGTAATGATTTTTTTGAAACCTTCGGTCAGGTAGAAATAACAACCGAAAACAGTCTGAAATAGGAGATAAAAAAGTGGAAAACATTGAAAAGATTTTAAATCGAGAGTTAACGGAAAAGGAAAAAGAATATTTTGAATTCAGCTCCTATAAGAGGAAATTACAGGAGAACAATGAATTTGTGCCTAAATTTCATTTTTACGCTCCTGAGGATATTCTGAACGATCCGAACGGATTATGTTTTTGGCAGGGGAGATGGCATATGTTCTATCAGGCGTTCCCGCCGGAACGTGAGATTTGCTGGGGACATGCAATCAGTGAGGATTTAATTCATTGGACAGATCTTCCTTATGCTTTGGAACCGGTTGATGAAAAAGCGTGTTGGTCAGGTGCGACATTGGTAGAAGAAAATCGGGTTATTGCCATTTTTCATGCCTTCCCTATAGGAAATGTTGTTGCCGTATCGGAAGACCCTCTTTTGATGAAATGGGAACGTGTAGGAATAATCCCTAAAAAGGAGGGCGACCCTTACGAGGTGTTTGACCCTTGCATTTGGAAGGACGGGGAATATTATTATTCGCTTTCGGGCGGCAAGGTGGAGTTGCCGGCAAGCTGGCGCGGTCAGCGTTCGGAATTTGTTTTTCGCTCGAAAAATCTGGTTGATTGGGAATATGTTCATCCTTTCTTTGAAGGGGGATTTGATGCTGTTCCGGGCGAAGACGGCGCCTGCCCGTATTTTTGGCCGCTCGGCGATAAGCATTTGCTGATGCATTTCAGTCATACCAGCGGCGCAAAATATCTGCTCGGTAGTTATGATAGAGAAAATCAACGCTTTTTGCCTTTGCGGGGAGGCAGCCTTAATAATTATAATATTTCTTCATCCTATTTGGGTGGTGCTTGCGCTCCGTCAGCTGCACCTCTTGATAACGGCGATATAATGGCGGTAATTAATTACTCATCTTCCTGTGATGAGGAAGGCTGCAAACAAATTGTATCACTGCCTCGGAGATATCACCTTTACGGCGCTAATAATGACGAGGTCGGCGTAAAGCCGATGATAGATTTTTCTAATATGTATGAACCGGACGGACAGGTAAAGGAAATGATACTTTCCGCCGGCAAGAAGGTGAAAATTCCGGAGTTGTCCGGTGATTGTATGGAACTTGTAATGGAGTTTGAAGCCTCAGATACAACACCGACTCTGGAACTTGAATTGCTTTGCAATGCCGATGGCTCGGAATATACTACGGTGCGTATTTACCGTCAGCGCGGAATGCGAAATTGGGATCATTTTAATGAACTCGGTGAGTGGGGCGGCACCTCATTTACATCATGCGTTATGATCGATAACACCTATTCGTCTTTGCGGAAAGATTTTACCTGCCGTCCGCCTGAAATGATGTCTTATTTTCATCATCCCAAGGATACGGTTCAACTGAAAATTTTTATTGACCGTAAGATTATTGAGGTATTTATAAACGATAGCGTCTGCGTCACCGCGAGGGCTTATCCGTCCTCTGAAAACAGTACCGGAGTTACGGTAAAGGCGCTGGAATGCGATACAAAACTTCTCCATGCCGAGAGGTATACGTTTAAGGGATAGTACTTATAATAATAAGCGGAGGAAAACTTATGAAAATATCGGTTTTCGGAGAAATAATTTGGGATATTTTCGAAACTGAAAAATGTATTGGTGGAGCACCGTTGAATTTCGGTGCTCATGCCTCCTTATTCGGCAATAAAGTCGTTTTGTATTCCGCAGTCGGCCATGACGATTTAGGAAAAGAAGCCATAGAATACGTTAAAAAATTTCGGATTTGCACCGATTATATCGAAAAAACATCTTATCCCACCGGACAGTGCCTTGTGACGCTTGACAAAGATAAAATTCCGTCTTATAATCTTTTGGAAAATGTTGCTTACGATTTTATTTCACTGCCGGATACGGTTTTTAAAAGCGAGCTTTTTTATTTCGGGACACTTGCTATCCGAAGTGAAAAAAGCAGAGATACATTGAAAAAAATCCTTTCAAAAGGACAGTTCGGAGATGTTTTCTGTGATGTGAATATCCGTCCGCCTTTCTACAGCGAGGAAACCGTCAAATTATGCTTTTTGAATTCAACGATTTTAAAAATCAGCCGTGAGGAATTGCCGAAATTACTGCCGTTTGTTTTGCCGGATTGCGCAACCTGCGATTTCAAAACCCTGGCAGAAGAAATATGTGAAACTTATCCGAATATCCGTACAGTAATAATCACATTGGATAAGGACGGTGCATTTGCGTTTGAACGACATACCGATACAGCGGTACTGTTGCCGGCATCACCCGGCGAATTAGTATCGACTGTCGGTGCGGGCGACGGTTTTTCAGCGGCATTTGTCAACCGATATGCTAAAGGGGCTTCACTTCTCGAAAGTGTGGATTTTGCCAATCGCTTCGCAAGTTATGTTGTTTCTCATGTTGAAGCTATTCCGAATCATTCAAAGTTTGAGGCATAGCTGAAAACAGTTATTAAGCTGTTGAAGGATTGCTTTTTTGTCGGAAATTTTAAAAAGATATATAAAATCTTTTGTTATATAATTCAAAGGAGATTATCTTAAATGAAAATTATAAATAAATTATCAAAAAAATCCAATAATCTTTTAGGTGAAAAAATACCTACAATTGCATTTTTAGGGGATAGTGTTACTCAGGGTTGCTTTGAAATTTATCTCAAGACGGACGGAAATATAGAAACATATTTTGATAAATCCTGTGCATATCACAGCTATCTTGAAAGAATTCTTTCTGAATTATTCCCGAATGTCCCTGTAAACATCATAAATGCAGGTATAAGCGGAGATTCTGCGACCAATGCCCTTATTCGACTCGAAAGAGATGTTCTTTGCCACAACCCGGATTTAACTGTCGTATGCTTCGGATTGAATGATTGTTTTCAGGGCATTGACGGTATTTCAAAATACACAGAATCTTTAGGTGAAATATTTGACAAACTATTGAAGAACGGATCAGAAGTGATTTTCATGACGCCTAATATGATGAATACTAAAATAAGTTGCCATATCATAAATACTCCGTTTAAAGATATCGCACAAAATTCTATGCAAATGCAAAATAACGGTGTTTTATCAAAATATATTGAAAGTGCGAAGGATACAGCAGAAAAATACGGAATTCCTGTTGGTGATGTTTATTCAAAATGGCAGAAAATGTCGGAAAATGGGGTGGATATAACCGAACTGCTTGCAAATAAAATCAATCATCCAACTCGTGAAATGAATCGTTTGTTTTCATACTCGCTCATAGAAACAATGTTCAAATAAATAGTATTACAGCGACTAAGGTTTCGCAATTACTCATTGTGCCAAAAAAATCAGTAAGAAAGAATAAGGGCCGGAACACATATATTTTTCCCCAACTATTGACAAAGAGCTTAAAAACAACAAACCCGAACCTTCACCGATTG
>JAQXSY010000033.1 GCA_029219205.1 Bacillota bacterium
CTCAGAGCTATTTTGAGCTTCTTGCGGAAAATTATTGATTATGTAACTTTAACGACGGCGGCGCTCTCTATTGCTTGGAAAGCGCCGCTTCATTTTTTGTTATCGGCCTTATGTTTTTCTATGTCCGTTTTTTTATATTTAAAAAGGAGACTTTATGAAGCTTTTGTTCAAGCAAAGGTTGTTTTCATGGTTTGACAGTTACGACATTTATGATGAACAGGGGAATACCTTGTACATTGTAGAAGGACAATTATCTTGGGGGCACTGTCTCAGAATTTTTGATCCGAACGGAAATGAACTTGGTTCTGTTAAAGAAAAAATTCTGACGTTTCTCCCTAAATTTGAATTATATTATGGATATCAATATGTCGGCTGCATCTGGAGAGAATTCTCCTTTTTCAGACCGAGATACAATATTGAATGTAACGGTTGGCATATAGAAGGCGATTTTATGGAATGGGATTATCAGATTGTTTCAGCCTCGGGGGATCCAATCGCAACAATTTCAAAACAGTTATTCCGTTGGACCGATACCTATGTTATAGATGTCGCGGATGCTCGGGATGCATTATATTCTTTAATGGTAGTTTTGGCGATAGACGCGGAAAAATGTTCAAGAAAGAGCTGAATATGATTTCACCGGCGTTTTAAATATTATTTAATTTGTTGATTAAAAAGCGGAGTTCAAAAAAACACTCCGCTTTTTTGTTTTCTCATTAAGTTTTTTAAACATCCGGGCACTGCGCCCAAAACAAAAAGCGTTTGCGCATAGCGGTCAGCCTGTTTTAGGTATATTTGGCTTTTGAAACTATTTTTTCATTGAAAAAATGACAGAATGGGTGTATAATATATTAATAATGATTTTTTAAGCAAATAAATCAAGTTCATATTTTAAGGAGAGAAACGTATGGTAAAACATATTATACTTTGGCAGTTGAACGACAATCTGACCTCAGAGGAAAAGAGCAACGTCGCCGCAGCGGCAAAGAAAAATCTTGAAAGTTTAAAAGGAAAAATTGAAGGTCTGATTGATATAAAAGTTATAATAGACAGGCTTGATTCTTCAAACGCCGACATGATGCTTGACAGCACTTTCATAACAGAAACGGCGCTTAAGGATTATTCGGTTCATCCGGCGCATACTGCAGTTGCAAATGAATATGTAAGACCGTACACAAAAACACGGAGCTGTCTAGACTTTGTTATATAATTTCGTAAGGTTTTGAGTTTAAGAAAATAACAATAAAAGGAAAATAAAAAGTGAAAGAAGTTAAGATAAGAAGGGCAGGGGAGAATGATATCCCTGTAATAGATAAATTGCTGTTCGAGGTTCATAAAGTTCACAGTGATGTCCGGCCCGATCTTTTTAAACCGGGAGCGAAGAAATACACGGATGAGCAGCTTAAAAAAATTATTGCCGATGATAAAACTCCGGTGTTTGTTGCGGAACTTGGCGTAACTGTTGTCGGATATGCCTTTTGTATCCATAAGCAGTTTATTAATGACAACAATATGACCGATGTTAAATCTCTGTATATAGACGATCTCTGTGTGGACGAATCCGTACGCGGAGAACATATAGGAAAGCAGCTATACGAATATGTTCTTGATTTTGCAAAGCAAAACGGATATTATAACGTTACGCTTAATGTGTGGTCCGATAATGTAAACGCTGTGAAGTTTTATGAGAAGATCGGAATGCAAATTCAAAAAATCGGAATGGAAAAAATACTTTGATTATGCGTTGCGTACAAATTGTCCGACCGGTATTTTCGGACTTTTATTTTAAAAGCATCATAATAAATAAACCGCAATCATTGACTTCCGCCATAAGCTGATATATAATGTTAATTATTATTAAACGACTACCGAAAGGATTGCCAGGCAGTGAAAAAAACAGTAATGCAGAAATACGCAGCCCTTATCGCACAAAAGGGCGTTAACGTACAGAAAAATCAGGAGGTTGTTATACAGGCAAGCGTTGAACAGCCGGAATTTGTGAAAATGGTTGTCGACGAGTGCTATAAAGCCGGTGCTTCAAGGGTTTCGGTCGACTGGTCTTATCAGCCTATTACAAAAAGCACATATAAATATTGTAAGCAAAAGGTGCTGAACAAGCTTGAAGATTGGCAGGTCGAAAAGCTCAGACACAGAACAAAGACGCTTCCGGCACGGATCTATATAATTTCGGACGATCCAGACGGTCTAAAAGGTATTGATCAGAAAAAGATCGCCGAGGTTCAGAAAGCACAGTATCCGATTATTAAGCCGCTGAGAGACGAAGCGGAAAATAAGTATCAGTGGTGTATTGCCGCTGTTCCCGGAAAAGCATGGGCGAAAAAAGTTTTTCCGAAATTAAGGGCATGTACCGCCATGGAGAAGCTTTGGGAGACAATACTTTATGCTTCTCGCGCCGACGGAGATAATCCAATCGAAGAGTGGAACCGTCACAATAAAGTGCTTCGCGACAGATGCGCGTATATAAATTCTCTGAATGCCGTTGAACTCAGATATCATGCGTCAAACGGCACGGATTTGAGAGTCGGACTTATTTTGGATGCGGATTTTCTCGGAGGTTCTGATTATACGCTTAACGGCGTTGAATATAACCCGAATATTCCGTCGGAAGAAATTTTTACATCTCCCATGCGCGGCAAGGCTGAAGGCGTCGTCGTTGCAACAAAGCCGCTGTCTTATAGGGGAGAAATTATTGAGAATTTCAGTATAACCTTTAAAGATGGCAAGGCGGTTGAAGTAAAAGCCGAGAAAAATGAAGAGCTTCTGAAAAAAATGATTTCCATGGACGAAAACGCTTCATATCTCGGTGAATGCGCATTGATTCCGTTTAATTCGCCGATTCAGAACACGAATATAACATTTTTTGAAACATTGTTTGACGAAAACGCAAGCTGTCATCTGGCACTTGGCGCAGGATTTACAAACTGCATAAGAGACTACGACAAAAAAACGCTTGAAGAATGCCGTGAGCTCGGAATTAACGATTCAATGATTCACGTTGACTTTATGATCGGTACACCCGACCTTTCAATTGACGCAATCGGAGCGGACGGCAGGGAATATCCTATTTTCAGAAACGGAAACTGGGCGTTCTGATTTGTAAATTAAGACAAACAACGGAGTGTAACCAATGCCGTAACAGGGAGGAATTTGTTATCCGAATAATTTTCGGATAACTTAAAACTTAATATTTATGATGTATTTACTGCTTTTTGCGGCGGTCGTTATGATGGCTTTTCAGTTCACAATGAACAAGCTTTATCAGCAAAAAAACGGCTCCGCAATAACAACTTCGCTGCTTTATACAAATCTTTCCGGCTTTGCTGGCGGACTGTTATTTTTTTGTATAAACGGTTTTAAAATCAGCATTACGCCTTTTTCGGTACTTTGTGCGGCGGGAATTGCAATTTTGTGCGCTTCGTACACCTTGTTCGGATTTAAGATTTTTTCAATCGGAAATTTTTCTGTTTTTACAATGTTTTTGATGCTCGGAGGAATGCTGCTTCCGTTCTTTTACGGAATACTGTTTCTCGGTGATGTTGAAAACATGACAAAATCCGCGCTTGTCTGCAGAATTACGGGAGTCATTTTGCTGATAATTTCAATGGTATTTCCGTGTCTTAGTGAAAAAAGCGGCGAAAGCCGGGGGAAAAGCTCAAAAAAGCTGTTTATTTTCTTGTGTCTGTGCGTATTTTTCATGAACGGGTTTGTATCGATTCTTTCAAAGGTGCATCAGATAGAGAGTACATACGCAACGGTTGACGCCAACAGCTTTGTTATTATTACAAATGTTATTAACGGCTTAGTTTCCGGCGCTGTCCTATTGGGCATATGCATTTCGCGTAAAAAACTGCCGAAGCTTGCCCCGGACTTTTCCAAGCTGAACCTCGCTGTAATTGTCGTTCTGTATGCTGCTTTTAACGACATTGCATATTTGCTTCAGCTTATTGTTGCCGCGTCGGATTTGCCCGCTTCTGTACAGTATCCGATGGTAACGGGAGGCTCAATTGTTCTGACCGCGCTTTCAGGATATGTATTTTTTAAAGAAAAACCCTCAAAAACCGCTCTTATCGGTATTGTCTTAGCTTTTGCCTCAACATTTCTATTTTTAGTAAAATAATATTATATACCTCAGAAAGGACAAAAGAGAAATGCAGGATAAAATTTTAAATGAATTTAAAAATCCAAGTACAAAGTATCGTACGGCACCGTTTTGGTCGTGGAACGGAGCGCTTGATGCCGATGAACTTTGCCGTCAGATGAAGGATTTTAAGGAGCACGGAATCGGCGGCGCTTTTGCTCACGCTCGTCAGGGCCTTATTACAGAGTATTTGTCCGATGAATTTTTCGACAGATTCAAAGACACACTGGAATACGCAAAAAACAACGACATGATGCTCTATATGTACGACGAAAACGAATGGCCTTCCGGTTATGCCAACGGAAAAGTCGCTGCGCTCGACAATTCCGTTATCGGACCGATTGCAGTTTATGACGTTGTTGATGCAAAGAATCCCAACATTCCCGGCGATCTCTACTATGCAGCCGAAATCGACGTTGCCGACGGTCTGGAAACCGGAAACGCCAAACTCGGAAAAATACTGACCGATGTGGCGCCGGAAGAATGGAAGAATATGGGCATTGAATACGTCATGATTGTTTATAAGTATATTTCCCATGAAACTTCCTGCGGCGGATATCCTTATGTTGATGTAACCAACCCAAGAACTGCGGAGCTTTTCCTTCAGACAACTTATGATGAATATTATAAGCGTTTCGGAAAGGATTTCGGAAAGTACATACCCGCATCTTTTTCAGATGAAGCGAATATGGTCAGCAGGGGCACAAACAGCGTACCGTTTTCAAACAGCGTTGAAAAAAAGTTCCGCGAACTTAACGGATACGACATACGTCCGAATCTGCCTGCGGTTTTCAGAAATCTGCACGGTAATTTTGAAAAGCCGGCAGAAAAAATCCGCTATGATTTTTATTATACGCTTCATGAATGCTGGATTGACAACTTTATAAAACCCATCTCGAAATGGTGTGACGAACATAATATCGCATGGACCGGCCACGACGTTGAACAAGGTTGGCCTCAGGCGCATGCAGACAGAATTATTCCTTCGGAACAAACAACATATGAATTTCGTCAGTGGCCCGGACTTGATCTGCTTCTATGCGAACATCTTCGCAACGATCCGATGAACACCGACAAACACGAGATGCTTGAAGTTCGTTCGGCAGCCAACCAGTTCGGAAAAGAAAGAACGCTTTGCGAAGCTTACGGAGCAGGCGGATTTGATTCAACTCTTGCGGACTATAAACGGCTCAGCGATTATCTTCTTGTTGACGGAATAAATTTCATTTGCCAGCATCTTTCTCTGTATTCTTATGCAGGATGCAGAAAGCGCGACTGCCCTCAGTCATTTGACTACAGACAGCCGTGGTGGGATGAATATACAGAATTTGCGGACTATCTCGCAAGGGCGTCATTTATGCTTTCAAGCGGAAAAATGGAACAAAGAATTCTGCTTATGAACCCCTCAACCACCGGATATCTTATCCCGGCGGAAGAAGCCGAAGGCACCATTGACCACAAAACAAGCCTTGACTGCTGCAAGAATCCTGACATGACTGATTTTCTTACAGTTATGCAGGAGCTTTCCGACGGTCAGTGGGATTATGACCTGGGGGACGAATTTTCGTTTGAGCGTCATGCTCATGCTTCGGGAAATAAACTTGTTTTCGGTCAGCAGACTTACAGCATTGTCGTCATTTCCAAAAACATGAGAAACATGCGCGGTGCAACGGCTAAAGTGCTTGTAGAGTTTATGAAAAACGGCGGACTTGTTATTGCGACCGGTAAAGACGGAGTATGCGAATATATTGACGGTGAAAAGGGAAGACCGGAAACCGAAAGACTTTTTGAAAATATAACAGTTGTTAACTCTCCTAAAGACGCGATTAAAAAAATCAGCGAAAATATCGAATGTTATATCGCTTCTGAAAAACCTTGTGAAACCGGTATTCAGACGATGAGAAGACTTCTCCCGGACGGAAAAATATGCTATTTCATAGTTAATCATTCTATGAATGATAAATTTGATACAAAGATAACTGTAAAAGGCGATAATGCATCAAAATGGGATCTTTTCGACGGTTCCGTTCATGGACTGGAAGTCGAAAAAAATAACGGATATGTCACATTTCCGCTTAGTTTGTATCGCTGCCAGAGCGCTTTGATTGTAACCGGAGACAACGCTCCGGTCGAAAGAAAAGCGCCCGAAGCCGAAGTTCGTGTCGAACTTAAAAATAAATCTATAGAACCTGAAACCGACAATACATTCAGCGTCGATCACGTTGAGCTTGAGGTTAACGGGAAAATGCTACCCAAAAGATATGTTTTGCATGCATGCACCATGCTTTATCAAGAAAAAGGACTTGGACGAGATATTTGGCAGGGCGCTCAGATAAAAACCGAAAGCCTTGATAAAAATGCGTTGTTTGAAAATGATAACGGATTTAAAGCGCACTACAAATTCAACGTATCTGATGATTTTCTCCCGGACAGACTTACTGCAACGATCGAGCGTCCGAATCTGATGAGACTTATGATAAACGGAACAGAGATCGTTTGGGACGGAACAAAGGATGAAAGAATAGATCCCGACACAGGTGTCTTTGATATTGCAAAATATGTTCGTCACGGCGAAAATGTTCTGACAGTATTTGCCGATAAATTCAATACGCTTTGCGAACTTGAAATCATAATTCTCAGAGGCAACTTCGCTATACATAATGTTAACAATAAATTCATAATGAGCGCGCCTGAAGAGCCGAAGCTTGGCAAATGGGATACGTTTGGCAGACCTTTCTATCCATATTCAATGTTTTATAATTATGAAACCAAGCTTGATAAGGTGCCCGAAAAAGCTGAGATAAGGATAGGTGCGCATGAAGCGACAGCCGTTTCTGTAAAGGTTAACGGAAGATACGCAGGCGTATGCGGCCGCGACGGCGGAAATATGCTTGATATTACAAAATACCTTAATCCCGGCGCAAACGAGATAAGTCTCAAAGTATGCGGAAGTTTCAGAAATCTTTACGGACCGTATTTGTGCAACAGCGATGTAATGCCGTACGACTGGTCGTTGTTCAAGGAAAAACGTCCGGCAGAACCCAACGAATATATGCTTCGTGATTACGGACTTTTTGAAGAGCCGTATCTCATGATAAGCAAGTAATCCATAATAAAATAAAAAATTTAAATCAAACCTCCTGTGACGAAAAAACCGACGCAGGAGGTTTTAAATTTATCAATAAAAATCCCGGGATTGACAGAAAATATCTTTTAAAGCAGGGGGATGCAGTTTTTGAAACAATTATACTAAATGCAAATTTAGTATAATTCAGAGAACAAAAACAAAGGATCCTGCCTAAAAACGGATGTTTTTTAGCAGATCCTTTGCCGCAATAATTTTATTTAATACTTACCGAAATTATATTTTTCAGCTGTTTTTTCATCAATCGCTTCGGATGACATCATTCTGTAATCGTCGATTATCCAATTTCCGTTTTCATATGACATTATATACTGATAGTTTTTCTTTGCGTATCTAATCAGCTTATTTTCATAAACTTCTTTTGTTATAGTATCCTTATAAAAAACGCATTTGTCAATTACATCAACCGTTACAAGCGTTCTACCGTCAGAAACGGTTTCATAACTCAGCTTATCGATTATGTAATAATTTTTATAAAACTCCGCCGAACCATTCAGATTGCTTAACATTTCAGCTTTCTTTTCATCCTCGTAACGTATGAAGTAATCAACGTATTTTTCAAATTCGGAATCGTTAAAATAAGTGTAAAATTCTGTAAAATATTTCTTGAATTCATTTTTCTGTCTGTCGCATGAACTCATCATAAGCAAACCGGATATACAAATAATGGCAAAAAAGACTGATACCACTTTTTTTATCATATTATAAACCTCATAAAAAAATAATTATAAAAACGCCGGAAATATTATAACATACGATTTATATTTCGTCAACATCATTATTATTGCCGTTATTTGCAGCAATTCTGAAGTTTTCTCTCATTTTTAAAAGAATTCGTTCAACCTCGGCCGCTTCCTCCTCGGTTATGCCGTTCATTACGGTTTTTTCAGCTTCTTCAAGGCATTTTTTGATAAGATCGTTGTGCTGGAAGCCTTTTTCTGTAAGATAAACTCTGATTTGACGCATGTCTGACTGATCGGTTTTCCTTGTGACATATCCGAATGACTCAAGTTTTTGGAGTGCAACGCTGACGGTCGGCGGACGCATATGTATTTCGTTTGCAAGTTCAAGCTGTGTCTTTCCGTCCTTCCATGACAGATGCGTCAACAGCATACGGCAGCTGTTGTTCATATTCAGCATTCCTTCTGTTTCATGCCGGAGCCTGTTATGAAACATCCTTGAAATTTCGTTTATAAGCATCATTGGAGTTGGCGGCGGAGGCGGCGGTCTGTGTCCGTCCGGTTCCGGAAAATGTTTTCTGGTTTTATCGAATTTTCTCTTCATGATTAAACTCCTTAAGAAATCAAAAAATCACCCGAATCGGGTGATTTTTTGATTGAGCGTTTAAGAATCTTTTTCGTATGATTCGCTCGTATCTCTGAACAGCAGCGAAATACACCACAGCGCGGCAAGACCGACTATTGTGTAAACGATTCTGCTGAACAGCGAAGATTGACCGCCGCCTATCCAGGCAACAACATCAAAGCCGAACAAACCTATACTGCCCCAGTTCAATCCCCCGATAATCGCAAGAGCCAGAGCTATTTTGTCAAAAACAATCATTTGAGTTACTCCTTATCATAATTTAATCATGATAATCAAAGTATACCCACAAAAAATTTCATTATACATTAATCGGCGCTTATAATCGCGTCTCCGTTTTCGATCTCAATATCGGCAAGCGTAAGCTGACTTGCGGAAATGACTGAATATGCTTTTCCGCGGTTTTCTCCGTCGACATAAACGGAGCCGGACGAGACTTTTATACTATATGAATACATATCGTTGTTTATGGCATTATTTTTAAAGTTTCCGTTTGAAATGCTTGCTTTTATTTCTCCGACATACGACTTATCAAGCGTTAAATCTCCGGACACGCAATTTATTTTTGTCTTTGAATCAAAATCGCAGTTTTTGAAAATAACCGAACCCGTTTCAACATTAACTTCATGTGCGATGCTGAGATTGACGTTCTCTTCCCTGTAATTGCCTTCCTTTATTGACAAATAAATCGACGACACCTGACAGTCATTACTCAGGAATATATTGATCTTATGCGGCTTTGATGAAAAACTGCTTTTGTTCAGAAAATAGCGCAGCCCCTTGAATCCGCCGCCTTCTCCGTTAAAATTGAAAAATGAAACGATGTCCATTCCGTCATTAAATGAAAAGCTGCCGCCGGATGAAGAATATGTGTAGGAGTTGATGTTGAAATTGACAATTTCAATATAGCTTTTATTTGAATTCCCGTAAATAGTTATGTCGGCGTTCTTAAGGTTCAGCGAAATTGATTTTATATTATATTTTTCAATATCAATTTGCTTAATCGTATTGCCGTTATCGTCGGTTGATTGCTCATAAATCTCGATATCCTGAGATTTTGCCATTCCGGAGGCTATTCCGCAGGTTATTAATCCCGTCAGAATAAGAATTACGGATAAAACAAGAAAAATTATTGAAGTTGGTTTCATTTATCCGATACACTCCTTTTTAATGTAAAAGAACAGTTCTTTTGCTTTTCTGCAAACATATTTCATAAAGTCGAAAAGATAACCTATAATAATCGGCATAAGCCTTACGGCAAAATTATATACGAGGATGCTGAGCAGCATTGCAACGCCGCCTATGGTTATTCCGATTCCGATTTCATATACGCCCACCGGTAACGTCGAAAACGTCTGAGTAATCCCATAAATTATTCCAAAAAGCGATAATCCGGTACCGGCTCCAGCTATACATATAAGGAGAAGAATTAAAGCCGCGATAACAGCCGAAAGCGCAAGAAACGCTCCGGCAAACAGTGCCGCGACCATGGCCACGAGCGTCAGCGATATAGGAAGCGTAACAATAAGTAATGTCCAAAACAAAGCGACGTTGCCCGCAGTTCCCGTTTGATTGTCAATCTCCTTGAAGTTAAGCGCTTCTGT
>JAQXSY010000034.1 GCA_029219205.1 Bacillota bacterium
CATTGTACCGATTGAACCGTTGCTGCATATTCTTGTAAGCTTGACAGGATTAAATTTAAGTTCGCTTGCTTTTCTCATCGTATCCATACCTCTTTTCAATTCTTTTTTGGCTTCGAACAAATGCCATTTGACAGTGCCGAGAGGAATACCCAGTTCTCTGGCAATATCTGCCTGCTTGCGGTTCTCGAAATAATACGCAATCACTATTCTTCTTTGCAGCTTTGAAAGGTATGCAATCTCTGTCCGGAGACGATTTACTGCTTCAGCATTATCGTCAGAATCTGTCTCCGACTGCGGATCCGCAATAAGCTCTTCAATCTCGTCAACGGAAACACCGACCGCGCTTATTGCATAATCGCGATAATAGTTGCTAAGCGCATTGTGGGCGACCGTCCAGATATATTTGCCCTCGTCCGCAACGTCATCCTTAATAAGGAGCGCGCGGAACGCTCTTATCGCAATCTCCTGCGACAAATCTTCCGCGTCTTGGATACTTTTGCATCTCTTTAAAGCAAATCCGAATATTGGCTTCAGATATTCAGTTATGGTTTTCTCAGCTTCTTGCCTGTTCACTTGTCTGCACCTCTTTGAAAGCTTTCACCCATATAGACACACAATTCTGAAAAGGTTGGAACTTTTTTAAAATTTTTAAAGCGCATATCAAAAAAATGCACCGCTCATCGGATTTTTCACACCCTTGAAGCGCAGTATTCTTTATAATTATATCATATCAAATAATCAATCTGATTTCAACGGTTTTCCTGCCGTTTTTGAATAAAAAAGGGCTGCCGGAATATCACGGCAGTCCGCGGAAATTATGTCAAAAAAGACTCAACCGAGGCTCATTACTGTTCCGAGAAAGATCGGAAGTCCTGTCGCGTTGTCAACTATCGCATAAACGAACGGGCGGTCAAGCGTAACGCAGTAATCCATTGCAATCTCACATTCATCCTTAACTTCAACCTTTGTTACGGCTCCGGCTTTTGTTCCGAGCTCGTCAACAGATATAAAGGTTTTATGAAGCACCTCAAATATATATATGTTTCCGCGTTCCGATTTTCCGAGCTTGGAAAAGTCCGCGGTTAATGAATTAAACGCGTCGGTCATACCGAGAGCTTTAAGCTGTTCGTTCATCAAAACAGAGTAATCATAGCTGAATTTCGGAAGCACTGCGGTTACAGAAGCGGTCTTTGCATTTTTGATTGCGCTGACAAATCCTTCTCCTGTGAGAGAGGCAATATATTCATCCACATCGACTCCCTCGTTCGGAAGCAGCGCGGCAAAGCCGTAATCGCCGTTTTTGTAATTTTTGATAAATCCCGTGGCTTTGCCGTCGTTAATATATTTCGATTCTCCGGAACTCATCATTTCGACTGATTGCTCTGTGCCGTCGTAATTTGTAAAGACGCCTTTGTATATATCGTTTTTCATATACACAGTTTCCCATTCGGCGTCAAACACGATCGCGTTGATAAGGTACATGACTGAGTCATCGCTGATTTGGTCAAGGATTTTGTTAATCATGCCGTCGGTATTCTGTTTAACCCACCCGTTTATATCTTTAAGAGTTTGGCCGTCAAACGCAGACTTGTATACCGAAGCGCCATAGTAATCGGCGTTCTTCTGCAAAAAGTTTCGGTCAATGGTAAGCCTGTATTCGTCATCCCGGAACCAGATCGAGTTTGCAATTTTCAGCTTTGATTTTTCTCCGGACGGAAGACTCTTTACGTAGGTATACAGATACTCGTTGAGCGTATCAATCGTTTTCGTGCCTCCAAGCAACGCTTCCATCTGCGTTTTTGTGGCGTTGTCGGCTCCGTTTGCCGTCATGGCAAGCGCAAGCATTACCGACAAAGGAGAGATAAGAGAGTTTTCACCTTCGGTTACAGTCTTCTTAAAGAGCTTGACGGCGAAATCGGAGGTGGCGCCGATAAACTTCTCATCCGACGTTTTGCCCTCAACTTTGTTCGGCTCTATGCCTTCCATCAGATTTGCCGCCTGAACTTTTATAGCGCATCCGACCGAATTAAGCATAATTGCGGCGAGCAGCAGCGCGCCAATTGCGAGTGTAAAAAAATTTTTCTTTGTAAGCATTATTGTTTTCTCCTTTAAATATCACAGTACAGTCACCGCGCCGAGAAACAGCGGCAGCCCGGTTGCATTATCGACTATGGCATATACAAAAGGCCGGTCGAGAATCACGGAAAACATTGTCATCGGCACGCTTGCTTTATTCATCGTACCCCATGTAATTGCGGCGGCTTTTGTGCCGCTGCGGTCAACCCGGACAAACACCTTTTGTTCAATGGCTGAACAATAAAGATTTAATCCTTCACAGGTTCCGAGAGGCCTAAAATCGGCCGTGCCTTCATCAAACATATCCGTTATGCCTAATTCCATGAGAGTATCTTTCAAATTCATTTTTGCGTCGTATGTGAATTCAGGCATCCTTACATTTACGTCTGCTTCCCGCCTGCTGTTCCACATCGAAAGCCAGATTTCGCCGTCAAGTGAATTTGCAAAACCGTATATGTCGGTATCTTCGTCCGGAAGCAATGCGACAAATGAGTATTTGTCTCCCGAATAATTTTTTGCAAAACCCGTGACACCGTCAGAGGAAATGTACGTGCTTTCCTTTGATGAAAGCATTTGTACGTTTGACGACGTTCCGCCGTAGCTTGTAAACCGGCCTTCTTTTACGTTGTCTTTCTCGTATTTTACCGACCATTTTGCGTCAAAAGCAAGAGCGTTGATTAGATACATCACGTCGGCCGGATCAATTTCATCAATTATATTGTCTATCATTTTGTCGGTTTGCTGACTGCACCATGCGTTTATGTCCTTGACCGTACCGTTATCAAACGGAGCGGAATAAATCTGCGCATCGTACCAATCCGCGTTATTTTGAAGGAATTCTTCATTTACATGAAAGCCCTCAGTATCGCGAAACCATATGGAATCCGCAAGGTTTATCTTACAGTCTTCCGAAGTGTAAAGAGATGATGTGTACGCATACAAGCACTTGTTGAGAGAGGCAATGTCCATACAGAACGCTTCTTCAATCTGTGCCTTTGTATTCCCGCCCGCACCGTTTGCCATCATCGCGAGGCAAATTACGGCGGAAAGCGGTGAAATCAGGTCGTTGCAATCGTCTTTCGTTATCAGACCGCGGAACAGCTCAAACGAAAAATTCGCCATAGCCTTTTTGAATTCATCGGTTATTTCGCCTGATTCAGCTGTCCTGCGGCTGTATCCTTCCGATAATTTTGCGGCGCTGGCCTGTAATGTGCAGGATGTGCAGGAAAAAATCATGACGGCGGCAAGCATCAAGCAACAAGCCGCGTAAGTCATCTGTTTAGCTTTCATATTGTTTCTTACCCCGTTTCAATTGTTTTGTGAGCCGGAAAAACAGTATCCGGCGATAAAATAATAGCCGATTTGCTTCACGAATTTATGCATATTATTTCAAATTCCGAAAAAAAACATCGAATCCGCTGATATAAAACCATGTTTCCGGCTGAATGTCCATTGAATACAGCTCGGAGAAATCCACAGTTATTTCATACTCCCCAATTTGCGACGGAAGCGTGCCGTCAGGCGATCTGACGCCGTTTACAGTTACTGCAAGAACGTCGTTCAGAATTGTTGCGTTGTTTTTCTTCGGGCTTTTTTCGGTTGTCGCACAAAAATATTTTTTCTCCAAAGATTCGGATCCATATGCCAAATCACCGGTAAAACGTCCGCCGATTTCAAAATAAATTGTATCGTTGTTTGTTTTTTTCAGCGTAAAAGTAACCGAAGCATCATCTTCACCGGTAAAGCGCAGCGTTCCGTTTTCCGTTTCAACGACAGAACCGACACCGAATTTCAGAGAAGATTCCGAATTCGGAAGACATTCGACAATTTCAGAATCACCGCCTTTATTATATACTTCTGATTTTGAGTTTTCGATGTTACTTTCCATTTTGACGGACTTGTTCATTACCGATCCGGCAATAACAACGCTGAACATCACAAAACAGGCCGCCGCCGGAGTTAAAATTGCCGTCAGACGTATAAAATTTCTTTTCTTATAGGTTCTCATTTCAGCTGCTTTTTCCCTGACCGCAGCTGCAAACTCATCTCTGCTCTTTCTCAAAGTATTTCATAGCACTCCTTTCCCAAATCGGCCCGAAGCGCATTCTTAGCCCTGTAAACCAGATTGCCAATCTGCTTCTTACTCTTTTTCATTATCAGTCCTGCTTCTTCATATGACATATTCTCGAAGAATATAAGATGAATCACGGTTCTGTAATCGTCGTTCAGCCTGTCAAGCGCCTCACTGATACGCCGCTTTCGTTCATCCGCAATCACGCTTTCTTCCAATGCTTCTACATCCGCAATTTCCTCCGCTTCGTCAACGGCTACAACACGAAATTTTCGGTTGTGTTTGAGCCAGTTTAAGGCAAAGTTTCTGCCTATGGTAAACAGATAGGTCTTGAGTGAAACGGAAAAATTGTATTTTCTCGGATAAGCGATAAGCACGGCGAACGAGTCTGCCGCCAAATCCTCTGCAACGGTATAGTTTCTGACATAACGATATAAAAAGAATATTAAGCTGTCCTGATACAATTCGTACAGCTCACCGAACGCGGACTCGTCACCATCAAGGAAACGGCGGTAGCTACTTGCGCCGTTATCCATAGAAGTCCTCCTTCCAATTATGTATAAGGATTTCCCCTTACATTTATTATAAAACCGAAAAAGAAAAAATCCTCAGCAAAATAAATTTTTTCTTTCCGGATTCTTTTTCATTTTAAATGTCTCGGCCTTTGTCAAAATTGTTTAGACTGATTTCAGTCTATATTATGAAGACTTTATTGTCAAGTAAGAAACCGATTATTTTTGCCCGAAAAGCCAATGCTGTTGTTGAAAACTGCGTAATATATTGATATAATTAAATAGTAAATTTATAAAATAAGTGAGTACTTTTGACTCCGGATTTGTATAATTGACAGAAGCGGTTCATTTGCTTGCATACAGACTTGAAGGAGGGTTTGTCTTATGAAAAAAAACAAAAGTGAGTGCTGCGGAAGTCCCGTGCGGACTCGTAACGCCGACCAAAAAGAGAAAAAACGTTGCATAATTTTGGCTGTTCTTGTGTCCGCATTGTTCTTTATTGCGGCTTTCTGCATTGTGCCGACGATTTTGAACATAGGCAGAGAACCCAAACCAAACAATTCAGGCGCATTTTTCAACGGAAATCAGCCGGATAACTCAGATAAAAACGCCAATTCGGACTTAAAAACAGAAATTCCGCCCGATTTTGCCATTCACTTTGAAACATGGATAAACGAAAATCAAAAAAACGTTCTCGATACATACGAGGGTTATGTTCAAAAGGATCTTGTGATAAACGGCGTGAAAAAAACGATTTTCAAACCCGACGCGGAGCTGCTTGAAGCTATATACGCAAAAATCCAAGCTTGTCGGCTTAATACCGTCGAACGAAAAATGACAAACGACGTGCTTATGACAGGCGACCTCGGTTATTGCGTAACACCGCTGACCTGTTACAGCATACGCTTCACGGCATACGGCAAGACGTATACGATTACCGGCGACGCAACCGCACAGTATTACACGGGAACAGACGCAGACGCCTCCAATTTCTGTAATTTCGTACAATACATGTGCAAAATCCTTTACGAATCGGAAGCGTATAAATCTCTTCCCGCTCAAAACGGAGGATATTCCTGATGAAAAGAATTACAGCGTTTTTACTTTGTCTGCTTTTAACTCTTGCCTCATTTCTGCACGGATGCGCCGAGGCGCCGGCTGACAAACCAGATAATCTCCTGAATGATTTTTTTACAAACGAGGTTAATCTCATACGGGTAAACCGCCGCAGAGGCGGAGATACGAAAACATGGTATGCCGAATACGGCGATATCGAAAGCCTAAAAAAATGGGCAGCGGGACTTAAATTTGAGCCCCGTTCGTTTGAGTCGGGCAGCGCCCCGGGCGGCACGGACGGAAACGAGAGTTACGAATTTATTTTCGGCGACAGGAGTTTTTCGTATCTGAGCAGCGGAGAAAACGACTCCTGGCTGTTTATCGGCGGCTCATGGTATAAGGTGCTCAACCCCATCGCCCCTCCGGATCAGAGTTTCTTCTCCGACCCGTCGCTTGACGAGTCCGTAACCATATTAAACGTCAACGGAAAAATTACCTTTGCAATTATCATGTGCACTCCGGATATTTCATTTTTATCACCGGAAAACGCGGAAATGCTGAGGCTTGACAACTCCGGCAACCGTTTTTTCAAAGCGCTATTCCGGATGCTTAACGGCAAAGACGCAATAACTGACACGGAAGCGGTTGTACGCAAATATGATTACAGGTTTTTTGTTACATATGAAGAAGCGTCCTTTTGTTACGAATTTGCGCTTCATACGGAAAGCGGCTATATGTTTATATCAAACGGCGGCAATGCGCTAGGAACCGTCCGGCTTGATCCCGACGAGGTATCGCGGCTTCTGGAACTGACTCAATCATGTTTGTAAGCCGTCCGGTTGTCGTTTTTCATTTTTTGTCTCCCGTTTATTGTAATCCAAAAATAATTCTTTCGGAAAGTATTGAATTTCTTGCAAAAATAATGTACAATGGACTGGCAATAATTGATATACCGGACAAAAAACGTATGCGCAGGCATCATTTATGAGCGGCGGTTGCTGTGCACTGCCCGCTTGAGTCCTGAGTTCATACGGAATCCGGATTACCGGACAGCTAATTGCGGAAACGTATTCTGCTTCGGATCTGTTCCGCTTTATACTAAGGAGGTTTTACATATGAATTTATGCGAAAGGCCGCTGGTAAATCAGGATATGCTTCAGATCGCTTCCTATGAAGTTGTGGGAAAGCTTCCTGATCCGTTTCTCTGCGACGACGGACACCGTATTTCTTCTCCCGACGAATGGCCGGCGCGTCGAAAAGAGATATACAAGTCTGTAATTGAACTGCAGTACGGCGTCATGCCGCCGAAAAATGAGGTAATTGAGGTTGAAACTCTATACCTCGGAAGAAACGCCAAAGTGTATAAAATTAAAGCCGGTCCCGCGTCACATCCCGTAACCTTCCGGATGAAACTGATTATGCCTGATAAGACGGAGAATCCGCCGGTCATCGTGGACGGAGATTTGTGCTTCCAGTACGCTATGGATAAGGAGTGGCTGAACGCGGCGCTGGATCAGGGCGTTGCATGGGCTTTGTTTGACCGCACGGAGCTGGCGCATGACATAATGGATGAAGGACGCGGAAAAGGACAGTTGTTTGAGGCATATCCGTACCTGACATGCGGTGCGCTTGGAGCATGGGCATGGGGATATTCAAGGGTAGTAGACGCGCTTGAGATCATCGGCTTGACTGATATGAACTGCGTCGCGTTTACCGGACACTCACGCGGAGGAAAAACCAGCGCTCTTGCCGGCGCTTTGGATGAGAGAGCCGCTATTGTCAATCCGAACGAAACCTGTGCCGGCGCTTGTTCCTGCTATCGTACACATCTTGAAATTGTAAATAGTGACGGAAATACCTCTCGCTCTGAACGGCTGGAAGATTTGTGGCATAACTTCAGTTTCTGGATGGGTCCCGAACTTGGCGAATATGCGCTGCGTGAGAACGAATTGCCGTTTGATTGCCACGAACTTAAGGCAATGATTGCGCCGCGCACCCTGTTTGTATCGGAAGCGGCAGGAGATACATGGGCAAATCCCGTCGGCTCATGGCAAACGACGATGGCCGCAAAGGAAGTATATTCCTTCCTCGGCGCCGAGGATGAGCTTTTCTGGTACTTCCGTCCCGGCAAGCACTTTCATACCATTGAAGATGTGGAAATGCTGGTCTCGCTTATAAAACGCAGACAGAACGGCCAGGAGGGCTTTGACAGCAGCCGGTTCTTCAATCTTCCTTTCAAAACGGACGGACTTGAACCGATATATGACTGGAAAGCGCCGAAAATAAAGTAACGAACGCATACATTAAAAATCATACTAAGGAAAGTATCTCTTAATTTTGCACATAACACGTCCGCGGCAGATGAAAATGCGCCGTACATATTCAGAAAATCGGAATATGTACGGCGCAAATTTTTTTAAAAATTACTGTTCTTCAATGGCGGCTTTCCTTGTATTTGCGGCGATTATCCTTGAATAATCGCTGAATTTCTTTTCGCGTTCATAGGTGTAAAGCCCGTTTGCCTCCTGCTCAATATCGTAAAGCTGAGTATAGCAAAAGCCCATAATGTTCTCCGCGTCAAGCAATGCAGACACAAGCCCTTCATATCGGCTGAAAAACTCCTCCTCGGTTTTGGGGGCGTTGCCGTATCCCCATGCGTTGTCTGCGGAGTCTTTCTGATTTTCTTCGGGAATCCATTTAATTCCGCCAAGCTCGCTTAAAAAGAACGGCAGATCAGGGATATAACTCTGTTTGTCCCGGAAAGACAGGTTAAAGCTGTCTTCTTTGCCGTTATAGCCGACGTATGATTTGCGTAAGTTTTCGGGATTTTGGTCATAGCCATGCTGGTCGTAAATATCGGTTATAACGTGATAGCATCCCGATGTGTCAATAACAGGTCTCGTCGGGTCAAAGCGCTTGGTTTCCTCGTAAACCTCACGAATTATACGTCGTGCGGTTGTGCCGAACTGATTCCATGTCTCGTTAAAGGGACACCAGCCGATTATCGCGGGATGATTAAAATCGCGCGCCAACGTTTCGCTCCATTCGGGTAAAAAGCCCAACAAACCGCACTCGTTATTTAAATCAAGCCCCCAGTTTGCATGCTCGCCCCATACAAGGTAACCGGCCTTGTCACAATAATAGAGGAATCGCGGCTCAAACATTTTCTGGTGCAGACGCGCGCCGTTAAAGCCAAGCGACATTGAAAGTTCAATATCGCGCTTCATAGCCTCGTCGGTTGGCGCTGTGTAAATGCCGTCGGGATAAAAGCCCTGGTCAAGCACAGTGCGCTGGAACACGCTCTTTCCGTTGATAAGCACCTTGAAACCGTCGATTCTAACCTCTCTCAGTCCCGCATAGCTGTATAATACATCAATTCCGTTTTCAGATTCAAGAGTAAACTTAAGGTCGTAAAGTCTGCCGCTGCCCGCCTCCCACAGATGCTTTTCGGTAAGCGGAAGATGAAGGCGTGCATATCTTCCCTTAATTTCCTTTGCGCAGAAACCTACCGTATTGCCGTCATAAAACGCTTCTGCCGTAAGCTTTCCTCCGTGCGAGACGGTCATTTCAATATCAAATGCGCATTCTTCAATGTCGGGATAGTATTTTGCTGTTTTGATGTAGCCTTCGGGTACAAATTCAAGCCATACCGTCTGCCAGATTCCTGTCGTACGGGTATAGTCGCAGCCCTGTGAGTAATATTCGCCCGACTGTTTGCCCCGCGGCTGCTTCCCGCTCCGAAGATTGTCCCGTGCGTTTACGGTAAGGTCGTTTTCGCCTGCCGTTAACAGGTCGGTTATGTCAAGCGTAAACGAGCTGTATCCGCCAAAGTGATTGCCTGCGTTTTTGCCGTTTATGTATACGTCGCACTCATAATCCACCGCGCCGAAGTGCAAAAGCACTCTGCCGGAAAGCTGTTTTTCGCTGATTGTTATGCTTCTTTTGTACCAAACCGACGGAATAAAATCCTTGAAGCCTATTCCGGAAAGCTGGCTTTCGGTAAAAAACGGCAGGGTTATTTTTTTTGTGTATTCATCTGCTTTTTCGGGTTTTGAAAGTCCGCGCTCAGCGCCTGAAACTCCAAAATCAAACTCAAAAAGCCACTCTCCGTTTAAATTCCGCCAGTTCTCGCGCTGCATCAAAGGCTGCGGATGCTCGGGACGCGGAATAATTCCTATACTCAAATCGTTATCTCCTTTTTTTAAATATCGTTTTTTTAATTAAAAAACAGATTACATTATCATGCTATTTTCATTAAGAGCATATTCAAAAAGATTGAATCCTTTTATTAATTTGTTCTTTATAATAACCGTTTTCTTTATTTTTTATTACAATTTTATGAAGACCGTTTTTACAGGGCACAAAATGATTTGCGCCTGTTTCGCCGTCTACCGAAGCCGTTCCGCATACAACGTCATATCCTGCCGATGCCTCGTCGCCGATCAATGCCATAATTGCCAGCATAGGATCCCAAGAAGATTTCCCGTTACATGATCCGTGATCGCAAAGAACCTTATAGAGAACGTCATTTTTATCAAGACAATCTCCCGTTATAACATCATACCCGATTTCAAAGCCGAGAAAGATTACGGGAACCGGACATTTACTGCATAAAATGCTTTCTGCCTTCCTTGAGCGTGAATTTCTTATAAAATTATTTTCTTTTCCGCAATCTTCATCCCACTTCCCTGCCATTACCCATATTTTTGAAACCTTCTTTCTGACAAGGTCATAACCTTTCTCGGAAGAAATGTCGTCGGGCATACTTTCAAGAACATTTGCAATCACCTG
>JAQXSY010000035.1 GCA_029219205.1 Bacillota bacterium
CGGCATTGGTCATGAATTCGTCTGATGTTGTAAATTCTGTACTGTCGAAATCTTTTACGAGCAAAAACGGATAGTAAAGTCCGATGTCAAACGGGTTATCAGATCCGCTATCCAGAATAAGCTCTTTATCAGAGGAAAGGCCCCTGCCATGATCCGAAACTATGATAATTCTTGTATTGTCATATACATCATTCGCCCGTAAATAATCCAGCCATTCCCCAAGACGCAGGATGGCACACATATTGGTATGATAATGGCTCATTTGCAGTTCATTCGAAACATCTAAGGTTTTACCGTTCAAAACAAATCTGTCGGTATGTTTGGCATCGTATGCCGTATTGTCTATGTGTTCCGACGGAATATAGTCCGGTTCGCTTAGAAGTGCCGGCTCGTGCGTCATGCTGTTGGACAGGAACATGAATGTGTTTTTTTTATCATTCGTTACATTGGTTATGGATGATAAGTTGGTAATGACATTATAAGACGACATAAAAGTTTTGGACAGGCCGGTAGCTTTGGAAGTGCCTGTTACGGTTTGCGTGATATAATTCGGTATACCGAGTGTTTGTGATTGATTGTAGGTCCCGCCTGCATACACGGTGGTTTGGAAACACAGAGGAAGTGTTTTCATTAAGCTGTAAACAAATGTATTTCGCAATTTGTTATCGATGTCTTGCTGATACACTTCCGGTTCGCTGTACCGTCCCTCTGTAATATAGGTTTTGATTTCGGGGTATTCATCAAACACCGAAAGATCGGGAATCCATTGGTAGTTAGCATAGGGGGGATCGCACATCGTAACCTCATAACCGTTGTTATGAAACAAAACGGGTAGAACCTTCAGCGCCTCGTTATGCTTCGAAACGAGAGTTTCGTTTTTGCGCTTGTTCATCTCGACAGGCGTGTATTCATATCCGCCAATGAGACCGGGCACACCAAAGTTTGTAAATCCGCCGAAAGAAACGGTGTTTTCATAGAAGGTGAAACCGGCATAGGTCTCTTTTAGTTCGGGCTTTTCTTCAAAAATGTAGGGAATAAACTCTCCCATGCCGCGGTCAAGCATGATAACAACCACATTTTTACCTTTTGTGCTGAGACGGAAATTGGGGGTTTCTTCTGCCCCTTCGGCTACAATTTTGTCAAGTGAACTGTTAATCTTAGTGATATTGATTATCGACATGGCGCCAAGTGCGATAGAGACAGTAAGGATTGCCGGAACGGCTATTTTCCGCCACTTGATTGCCAGCAAGTAGATGACCAAAGCGATTATGGCGGAAACGGCAAGATTGATAAGTTGCTCCGTGAAAGAAAAATTAAGCCCGTTTTCAAACTGAAACGACGACGAGAGAACACCGAGATTTGTGCCGAAAAACATATAGTTGACAACAGCCACGCCGCAAAGAGCACAGATTACCTTTTCAAAAAGTACCTTATAAGTCGGGTTGGCCAGCCAGTAGAAAACACGCATCCAAACGAGGAATGTTCCGGCCGCCATCAGAAAAGAGGAAACAATGTACCAAATCGGATTGTAGTAGTGCATGAGTTCCACAAATTCCTGTGGAGAGGAGGCGATAACAGTCGACGGAATAACAATACCGACAAGGACGGTCAGAAATACCGCTGCACACACGAATACACTCTTTTTCGGCTCGGCAGATGTTTCTTTCCGTTTAAAATGAATTAACGGTTTTACGGTGTGAAGAATCAAAGGCAGCAAAAGTGCGATGCCGACGCCAAGCAAGAACAGACGCTTTTTTATGGTGGGAGAAGGATAGAATACGGCACCTAAAAGGATAAACGCAATTCCTGCCACAGCGGTCATATACTGTAAGACTTTGCCGGGATTTTTGATTTTATAAAATATGGTTTTGACAAGGGAGAAAACATTGTTAAGTGTCCAGTAAAACACCAGTCCGGAAGGGGAAGCATAGAGGAAAACCAAAAAGAAAGCAGCCATCCCGTAAAGTTGGATTTTGGTTTTGAGCGGAAACCCTTTGAGATACAAAGCCGTGGAGATGATGTTGACAAAGGTCATCAAAAACGGTAGAAGATTGATAGCAAAACTGCCGATAACAAGCAGACCGTCCGGTTTGCTCAAATCCGCTATGGGACCAAAAGAAACACCTTGCAGTATCTTAACATGCGAAAGATATTGATAAGCCGCCATAAAGAAGGGGATTTCGAGCAGTAAGGATGTTGAACCACGCAGAGCGTCGGTTGGCTTATAGTGATTCTGCCGATAGTAGGTTTGCAGAATCATCATCTTTTCGTCTCCGGAAAACACCTTTTTGATATGTGCGACGCCTTTGTGAAGACGTGACTCCGTATCTCTGGCTTCCTCTTGCATGGCGTCAGCGCGTCTATACAAAGGAAGAACGAGAATGTTCATGATGAGACTGAGAAAAACGATCATGATGCCGGGATGTGAAACAAATCTTCCCGAAAGTTCAAAAATTAACTCAAAAAGAAGTTTCAGCGGTCCAATCAGCAATGTTTCAAGTATCTGAAAAATAGACATTTTGCATATCCCTCTTTAATTATGTGCTAATTCATTTTGCTTTTGAATCAGATAGTCGGCAACACACTTGGCTCCCTCACCAATGTTACACCATGTTTCCGACTTAACTTCCTGTCTTCCTTGTTCAAATCGGGGATCACAGAGGCATGCATCTATCAGATCTTTGAGAGAACCCATGTTATCCTCGGTGAGTTCGGAACCAAGACGCGGAAGTGCGGACAATGTCCACAGCGGCGTGTCAAGCCACCAGGCATCATAAAGCCCAAGGTCAAAGTTGGGATTTGTATAGATGACAGGTTTATCGTATACCAGCGAAAAATCAAAAATTACACCCGAAAAATCAGAAATGAGAATATCGGAACGATTCAACACATCGAAGTTGTCGGTGTCTCTGTTCCACTCAAGTTGTTCAGAGGCAGGATACTCTTTCATCAGCTTATCTATCAATTCTTTTTCAGAGGTAAAGGACTGCGGGTGCGGGCGGACAATAATGTGATATCCCGTGTTTAATAAAACATCGATTATCTTGCCGCCGTAAACACCGAATATAGCACTGCTTCCCCATGACGGGGCCAACAGAACCGTGCGTTCATGCCGGGGAAGCGGATCGCTTTGTTCGAGACGCTTTGACATTTCATCCATGTAAGGAATTCCTGTCAAAAGCAGTTCTTTTTTAGGAAGTGAGCGCAGCTTTTCGAGATTTCTCACATCTCTTTTTTGATATTTTCCGGAGAGAAGAATAGCATCATAGTAATCGATGCCAAACATTCTGTACATGGTTATCTCGCTGGCAGCATGCGGAATATGCACGTAGTAATCGACATCTCTTGAACGTTTCCATTGGTAAACTTCAAGACCCGGAGTGGTGGAAAGAACGATAGAGGCATTGAGGAAGTTTAGACGGGTAAACAGTTTGTTGTCATTCTCAATACATTCGACGCTCAGATGCGGATATGAACAACTCAGGGCAGGATCATCCGGTGATTTCGTGATATACAGGATATCCTTTTCACGCTTGTCCAACTCTCGGCATATTGGTTCAAAAACAGACCAATAGCGCTTATTGTCTGAAAAAATCACAAGCGGAATTTTCTGATTGCTGACCTCCGCTTTTCCTCCCGAAATTTTGTATCTTAACTTAATAAATAGCATGCGGAGGGAATAAACGGCAGCACCGATTACGCTTATAAGTATTGTAAAGAGCATACTGCCTGTGCCTGGATCTATATATAGCAAATACATGAAAAGTTCCTCCAAACGCAAAAAAAACAACGATTTTTTACTCAGTCTTATATTATACCGTACAATAGCCAAATAGTCAATGATTTTCAACATAATCGGACTGTAAAAACTCTTCGGTATTGTTAAAAAAGAAAGTTTTTCTTGACATTTTGTCGTGAAAGGCATATACTGTGTTCAAATCTAAGCGAAAAAATGTCTTTTTTGAACTAAAATTTTAGAAGAAGGAGGATTCTGGATGCTGACACACGCACAATTCGGCGTTCTGCGCGCTGCGATTCAAACAAAAGGTTCCAAAATGACACAAAGGGAGTTGTCTCAGATTCTCGGTTGCTCCCTTGGTAAAATCAACAGCACAATCAAAACCCTGACCGCAGAAGGGCTTATGAATGTACAGGGCGATATTACACCGCTGGGACTTTCTCAAATGGAGCCATATAAAGTTCAAAATGCCATTATTATGGCGGCGGGGATGAGCAGTCGGTTTGTTCCTCTTTCCTACGAAAAGCCCAAAGCTCTTTTGAAAGTGAAGGGTGAAGTACTTATTGAGCGCGAAATTCGCCAACTTCACGAAGCCGGCATTACGGATATCACGGTGGTGGTAGGATATATGAAAGAAAAACTATTTTATCTTGAAGACAAATTCAATGTCCGGATCGTAACCAACGAGGATTATTATCGCTATAACAACACCTCCACACTGATTCGTGTTGCCGACCGGCTCTCCAACACCTATATTTGCTCTTCGGATAACTATTTTCCCGAAAACCCTTTTGAACCTTATGTGTATCGTGCTTATTATTCCGCAATATACGGTGAGGGAAAAACGGAAGAATACTGCTTGACAGTCGATAAAAAGGACCGGATCACGAAAGTTACCATCGGCGGAGAAAATGCCTGGTATATGCTGGGGCATGTATATTTTGATAGGGATTTCAGCGAAAAATTTGTACAGATTTTAAAAAAGGAATATGAAAATCCGCAAACAAAAGCCGAACTTTGGGAAAATCTGTATATGCGCTATATCAAGGAGCTTTCGCTTTACATTCGCCGTTATCCGGAAGGCGCCATTCAGGAGTTCGATTCGCTTGAGGAACTGCGCCATTTTGATGACAAATACCTGAAAAATGCGGATTCTGAGATTTTTTCCAACATTTGCTCTGTTCTGCATTGTCGTGAGGAGGATATCGTCGGGATTGTTCCAATCAAAAAGGGCTTGACCAATTCTTCCTTCTGTTTTGAAGTTTTCGGACGAAAATATGTATATCGTCACCCCGGTGTCGGCACTTCGGAATACATCAACCGTGCCAGCGAGGAAAGTTCCCTAAAAATTGCAAAGGAATTGGGTCTGGATGATACCTTTATCTATATGGATCATTCGAAAGGTTGGAAGATTTCTCATTTTATAGAAAATGCCGAAACGCTGGATTATCACAATAAAAATCAGGTAAAAGAAGCGCTCCGTATGATTCGTACTCTGCACACTTCCGGTGCCAAAACCGATTTTTCCTTCGATCTTTGGGAGGAAATCCGCAGATTTGAAAACAAACTGCAATCCAGTGGCAGAAATGAATTCGAGGATATGCATGAATTACATAATTCCATCGAAAAACTCAAAACACTTATTTTGGCGGAAGATAATGAAAAATGTCTCTGTCATTGCGATACCTATGATCCCAATTTTTTGGTGGATCCAAACAGAAAAATGTATCTGATTGATTGGGAATATTCCGGAATGGCGTATCGAGGAGGGGATTTGGGTACTTTCATTGCCTGTTCCGACTATAGCCCCGAAGAAGCGGATGAAATAATTGATATGTATCTTGGTCACAAGGCAGATCTGAAAGAAAAACGCTATTATTACACCTACATCTGTGCGGCAGCGTATTACTGGTTTGTTTGGGCAATTTATCAAAACAGCGTGGGAAATGATGTAGGGGAGTATCTCTATATTTGGTATAGATACACCAAAACATATATGAAAAAGGCCTTTGAGTCTTTTTAAAATAAATAAGGAGGCAACTTTTTATGGTAAAAGAAAATGAGATTTCTCTTGACGAGTTGATTGCGGAAGAAACCACAAAGCGGCTCGACGAAATGGCTTCTCCCGACTATGAATTTCCAAAAAAAATTACCCGCTGGGATGTGGTTTGGATGGTAGTCGGCGTAGCGGTCAGCACAATTCTTATCGCACTTTGTATGACGGGGGTAATTTCATGAGTAAAAACGCAGATTATATCAAGCAGGAAACTGTCACCGGTGTCGTACCGATGCTGGGAAAGGACAGAGTCTATTCTTTTTTGGATCTTTTTCTTGCCACTTCGGGATTTTCTATTGCAACCTGGTGCTACACTCAGGGTGCCCTAGTGGCAGAATCACTCTCTTTTTGGCAGCTTTTAATTAATATATTCTGCTTTAACATTGTTTGGATTGTGATTGAATGTGTTCCTGTGCTCTTCGCCACCCGCTACGGTATTGATCTTTGGATCTGGCTCCGCTCGGTGCTCGGCAATAAGGGCGTTGCCATTATCGCAACCGTTATCAGTTTGGCGAACTTCGGATGGTATGCCGTGGCGGCAAACCTCTTTGCGACCTCAATGGTTCATCTGCTCGCTCTTTTCGGCATAAACCTTCCTGCATTTGCAACGCCTCTGCTTGGTGTCCTGTGTGTTGTACTAGGCACTCTTATTGCACTCGGCGGACCGGAGGTCATCAAATGGACCAACCGTTTCCTCGTTACCGCACTTCTAATCGTCGGTGGTGTTGTCGTGGTATTGTGCTTTACGGCAGTACCTCTGAAAGACATCATCAACTACAAACCGCAGGTGCAGGGGAATTCTCTTGCAAACTTTATGCTTTCCGCTGAAGCAAATGTCGCTTTTGCTTTCTCGTGGTCGACCCAGGCGCTCGTCATGCCGCGTCTTGCCAAATCCGAGCGCAGTGGCTTTTGGGGAACCGCGATTCCCTATGGCATTGTTGCACCGTTCTTTGTAGCCGCAGGCGGCATTATGGCAATTGCAACCTTTATCCAAACCGGCGCTTATTCGGACGATCCCACTTATATGCTTTCTACACTATGCGGTCCGGCCATCGCTCTTCTTAGTCTTCTTATGGTCGCATTCGCCAATGTCGGTACGCAAGGAACCGGTTCCTATGTTAACTGTATGATTGTCAAGAGCGGCATGCCTAAAGTCAGCTATAAACTTCTGGTTTTGATTGCGATGGTTTATGTCAGTTTTCTGACCGTAACTGGGCTTGTGGCGGATAATTTTGCCGCATTTATTTCTCTTGCGGCTTACATTCAGGGGCCTGTGATCGGAATGTCGTTT
>JAQXSY010000036.1 GCA_029219205.1 Bacillota bacterium
ATTTCTTATAACTCTATAATAACATATATATAGTAGGTTTTCAAGAGAGAGGGGCAAAAAATTCATTCGCCGTACGGTTATTTTTTTATAAATTGATTTGTAATCACATATCAATTTTAAACAGCAGAGCTTTCGTCTTACGTTCAGTAGATTTTTTTAGATTAAATGTCCGAATAAAACGTATTAAGGTCAGGCAAATATTTTGTTTCAATCATTTTCTAAGAAAAAAATAATTGTTTAAAACCGGGAGCTGTGATATCCTATAATCGTAAAAGAAATAATTATGAAAAAGCTGCCAAAATTCAGATTATTCTGATTTTTGCACGCAAAAATCATAAAAAGAAAAAAGCGCCAAAATGTTATTTTTTAAAAAATGATTCAGCATTAAAAAAAAACACCTATCCAATAAAATTTTAAAGCACTATAAGGGTGTAATCATGATTACCGCTTTAATGAAAGGAGTATAGGAGTTGGACGAAAACAGAATTATCCCATATATTGAACCGATATATCGTTTTTGCTGTAAAAGGCTGAGCAGCCGGCAAGACGCCGAGGATCTTTCGAGCGAAATTATCTGTCATATTCTTGACGGGATGAAAAAATACAAAATTGAATCTTTTGACGCCTGGGTTTGGCGTGTTGCTCATAATCGCTATGCAAGATTTATTGACGCACAAAAGAAAAAGCAGGTGCTTTTGACAGAGGACGATACAATTTTCAATGTTTGCGGCAGCGATTACTGCTATGTTGAAAAAGAATCGACAGAGCAAGAATTCGAGACTGTTTTCCGTTACCTTCACACCCTTTCATCCGAGTACAGGAATATTTTTATTGACTACTATATCGGAGAAATGACGATTCGGATGTTGTCAAAGAAATATTCACTCCCGGAAACCACAATCAAGTGGCGTTTGAATGTAGGACGCAAAAAAATCAGAGAACGGATAGGAGAAAATTGTATGAATCAGGTTTATAAAAGAATCAACTGGAATACCAACTGCTGCAACGGATATATGGATTCCGATAAGTATCTGCAAACACAAATATCGCGGGCGATTTGTCAGGCTGCCTATGAAAAACCGCTGACTGTTGAAGAAATCAGCATAAGCACGGGAATACCGGCAATGTACATTGAGGACGAGCTGCCTCGTCTCGAATACGGTGATGCCGTATGCAAAATCAAAAACAAATATGCGACAAATTTTATTATCTTCAGTTTACAGGATAAAAAAGAAACCGAGAGACTTTCCGAACCGTTGATAAAGGAGATTGCCGACAGATTTGACACACTGCTGAAAAACGGAACCGATTTTGTAAAAAGCCTCGGCTTCTATGGGTGTGATTTTGGCATGAACCGGCTGGGATATATTCTGGTTCCCTTTATTATGAGACAAAAAATCAAAACATTGAAGAGCAGCCGTCTGAAGCTGGAAGACGGACCGTATCCGCCGCGCAAAGACGGAGGATACGGCTGGTATATCGTTGAAGAAACCGCCGACGGAAACGAGGACTGTGAAGAATATAGCTCCGGATGCAATATTGCATGGAATCCCGACGAGAGCGAGAATGAAGTATTGTTACATGTCTATTACTATTGGATTTCCAAGTATTTTGACAACAACGTTTATAATAACAACGGGACAAGGTGGCTGTGTAAAAATGGTATTCTGCAAGGCAGTAAGAACGGAATTGTTAAAAAAAGCGCTTTGTCGGATGAAGACTCCGCAAAACTGATTGAAAACAATCTTATTGTTAAATCGGGCGATGAATATAAACTGAATTTTTCTTACTTCACCCGTGAACAGTTTGAAAAGTTTATTTCATTGTTTGATATAAACGATGAACATCTTGATGATTTGCTGGTTGAATGGATTACTTCCGTCAGAAAAAGCTTTGCGAAATTTGTTCCTGCACGTCTTGACGATCAGATAAATCAATGGGTTTCCGGATATTTGTATCGAATTAATTGCCATATAATCGACGAACTGATCGACCGGGGTACGTTGAGAAAGCCGGATCCCGTCAAACCGCTGACAGACGGAGTCTTTTGTGTGGAAGGTCGGTATATCGACCTGTGATTTGAATAGGAAATCCCGTTTTGTCCCGCAAAATGATTTGATGTGTCAGGTCAAGTCTTTGTTTGAATTATCGGCTAAAACCTTTTGCGCCGTCACATAAAAATCAGTATAAATCCGAATCCCCGCCCTCAGAACCGGGATTCGGATTTTTGTTTTTCTCAAGAATTCTAAAATCGTCCGGCAAAATCAGACCTGCCCGATCCGTTACCTGCGGTTGCGTCTCCGGTTCAGAAAAACCTCCTCAGACTTAATGCAACCGGAGTTTGACAGCAAGTCCGCGAAGCATAAACGGCTTTTCAATGTTTTCACATCTCAAAACCACAGTTTTATATGTTGCATTTTCTTTTTCGGACGCATATACTTAAAGTGCAGACAATCCAGCAACCTTTGGTTGCATATCTGTTCCGCGTTCTGTTGGTGGAAATATCGGTTTACATACATATAATTAAAATATGAGAAAATTTCTGAAAGGAATACGAATATGACTCTTGGAAAAAAGATCTCGAACCTGCGCACCGCAGCGCATATCTCTCAGGAAACGCTGGCGGAAAAGCTTAATGTTTCAAGACAATCCGTGTCAAAATGGGAAATCGATCAGGCGCTTCCGCAGATAGACAAAGTTCTTCTTTTATGCGAGATTTTTTCCGTATCCTGCGACAGCCTTCTGCGAGAAGATATAAATATTTTCGGCGATATTCCCGGAAAAAGATCCGCGATAAATCAGCCTGACGAAGGAAACAAATATTTCGGAACAGACGGATTCAGGGGCGAGGCGAACGTAACGCTCACTTCCGATCAGGCATACCGTGTCGGAAGATTCCTCGGATGGTACTTTACCTCTCCGCTTTCCGGCTTTCATTCTCTTTCGTACAAACCGCGCATACTCATCGGAAAAGATACGAGAAGATCGAGTTACATGCTTGAGTATTCGCTCGCAGCCGGGATAACCGCGTCCGGCGCCGACGCGTATATGCTCCATGTAACGACAACGCCGAGCGTTTCGTACGTTACGCGCCAGGACGGCTTTGACTGCGGAATAATGATAACCGCTTCGCACAACCCATTCTATGATAACGGAATTAAAGTGCTTAACGGCTACGGCGAAAAAATGGACGACCGCACCGTTTCGCTTATCGAAGCGTATCTCGACGGAAATCTTGAAAAACTGGGCGTTGAAGGAAGCGACCTGCCGCTCGCAAAGCGGGATAAGATCGGCTGCATAGTGGATTACGTGGCGGGAAGAAACCGTTACGTCGGATATCTTATCTCTCTCGCATCTCATTCATACAAGGAGCTTAAAATCGGCTTGGACTGCGCAAACGGCGCGTCTTGGATGATAGCAAGAGCGGTATTTGACGCGCTCGGAGCCAAAACATATGTCATAGGCGCGTCGCCCGACGGCACAAATGTAAACGAAAACTGCGGTTCGACTCATATTGACGCGCTGAGAAAGCTTGTCAGCGACAATCATCTCGACGTCGGCTTCGCATTCGACGGCGACGCAGACAGATGTATCGCCGTCGATGAAAACGGAAATGTGGTAGACGGCGACGGCATACTGTACATAATCGGCAGCCGTCTGAAATCAAGAGGTATGCTCGACGGAAACAAGGTCGTTGCAACCGTGATGTCAAACACCGGATTATTCAAAGCGCTTGACGCTGCCAGAATCGGTTATGAAAAGACTGCCGTCGGAGACAGATTCGTTTATGAATGTATGGAGAAAAACGGTTACCGGCTCGGAGGAGAACAGTCGGGACATATAATCCTGCGTAAATACGCCACCACCGGAGACGGAATACTTACGGCAATAATGATCGCGGAAGAAATGAGAGACAAAAAATCCCCGCTTTCAAAGCTGACCGAAGCGGTTGTGCTTTACCCTCAGATAACAAAAAGCATACGCGTAACAGATAAAAACGCTGTTCTCAGAGATGACGAGGTCCTTAAAAAATACAGCGAAATCAGCGATCAGATCGACGGAAACGGACGTGTGCTCTTAAGGGCAAGCGGAACAGAACCCGTCGTCCGAATAATGATCGAATGCGAAAACATTTCCGACTGTACGGACAGTATTTCAAAAATATATAATGTAATTAAAAAGCGAGGTTATTTGTGTGAATAATCAGAAACTTAAAACCTCCGACCTTTTTGACTGCGCCGTGCCCTACCTTAAAGAGCTGTTTGTCAAAAGCGAGTATCCGTGGGAGATGCTCGAAAAAATCGGCTTGCTTGCCCTGCAGTTAGTAAACGAGGGCATCGACGGATTTTCCGAATACATCCCCGGCGTCCTTATCGGAAAAGACGTAAAAATATATGACAGCATAACGATCGAGCCGCCCGCGGTCATCGGAAACGGCTGCATTATCCGTCCCGGAGCATTTATCCGCGGCAGCGTAATAACCGGAGACAACTGCGTTATAGGCAATTCGACAGAGCTGAAAAACTGCATTCTGCTCGTCGGCGTTCAAGCGCCGCATTACAATTACATAGGCGATTCAATACTCGGAAACGGCGCACATATGGGTGCCGGAGCAATCTGTTCAAACCTTAAGGCAGATAAAACTCCGGTTGTTGTCAGGGGGAGCCGGGATTATGTCACGGGGATAAAAAAATTCGGCGCGATTCTCGCCGATCATACGGAAATCGGCTGCGGAAGCGTCCTCAATCCGGGCACGGTTATCGGCAAAAACTCAAATGTATATCCGCTGGTATCGGTCAGAGGCTTTATCCCGGAAAACCGCATTGTCAAAAGCGCAAACAAAATCGCATTAAAGGAAGAACGGATTTAGATTTCATCTATAAAAAACCAAAGCTCATCTGCGAAATTACGCAGATGAGCTTTGGTTTTTGGGTTTTCAGACGGTTTTATTCAAGTTCAAACGCGCCCGTATAAAGCTTATAGTAGCTTCCCTTCTGTTCAAGAAGCTGCTCGTGACTGCCGCGTTCGATTATTCTTCCATGATCAAGAACCATTATAACGTCGGCGTTGCGTACGGTTGAAAGTCTGTGCGCGATAACAAATACCGTTCTGCCTTCCATAAGCTTGTCAGTACCGCGCTGAACAAGAAGCTCGGTTCTCGTATCAATCGAGGAGGTGGCTTCGTCCATTATCATAACCGGCGCGTCAAGCACCGCCGCTCTCGCAATCGATATAAGCTGACGCTGGCCCTGAGAAAGATTTGCGCCGTCGGAGGTCAGCATCGTATTGTATCCCTCGGGCAAACGGGTTATAAAATCGTCTGCGTTGGCAAGCTTTGCCGCGGCGATGCATTCTTCGTCGGTTGCGTCAAGCCTTCCGTAACGGATGTTGTCCATAACCGTTCCGGTAAACAGATTCGTATCCTGAAGCACGATTCCGAGCGAACGGCGAAGGTCTTCCTTCCTAATCTTGTTTATGTTTATGCCGTCATAGCGTATCTTTCCGTCGGAAATATCCTAGAAACGGTTGAGAAGATTCGTAATCGTTGTCTTTCCCGCGCCGGTCGCTCCGACAAACGCAACTTTTTGACCGGGTTCCGCATACAGCGATATGTCATGCAGAACAATATGGTCGTCCGAATACCCGAAGTCAACGTCAAACAAACGTATGTCGCCGGCAAGTCTCGTATACGTAACCGTGCTGTCCGCCGCATGCGGATGACGCCATGCCCAGATATCGGTTCTCTCGGGAACTTCGTAAAGCTCTCCTTTTTCATTTATCTTTGCGTTAACAAGAGTTACGTAGCCGTCGTCCGTCTCCGTCTCCTGATCAAGCAGTTCAAATACACGGCTTGCGCCGGCCATAGCCATTACCACGGAATTGATCTGGTTTGATATCTGTCCCGTCGTATTTGCAAAACGGCGCGCCATGCCGAGAAAAGATACAATTATATTCAGCTCAAGCAGGCTTATCATGGAGCCGCTCGTAAACAGCGACTCAAAACTTATGTTTATACCGTTTCCATTTGAGAAAATATAAATTCCGCCGCCGATGAACGCGACAAGAACATACAAAATATTTCCTATATTATGGATTATCGGCATAAGCATATTTGAAAAGGCGTTCGCCTTATCGGAAACTTCAAAGAGATGTCCGTTTATCTCGTCGAAATTCTTCATCGCCTCTTCTTCGTGACAGAAAACCTTTACGACCTTCTGACCGTTAATCATTTCTTCAATGTAGCCTTCCATCTTGCCGACGGCTTCCTGCTGCGCCATAAAATATTTCGCGCTGTTGCCGCCGATCTTTTTGGTAACCCACATAATCGCAATCAGTCCGATTATTATCGCGACAAACAGCAAGACGCTGAGATACATCATAACGAAGGACAGCACAATAAGCGTTACTATTGTTGAAAGAAGCTGCGGTATGCTCTGCGAAACAAGCTGGCGCAGTGCGTCTATATCGTTGGTGTACGTACTCATAATGTCGCCGTGCGTATGCGTGTCAAAGTATTTAATCGGAAGCCTCTGCATTTTTGAGAACATCTGAACGCGCAGATCACGCAGGAAACGCTGAGTCAGCGTCGCTCCGACAATGCTGAACAAAAGCGACGACGACGTGCTTATCAGATAGACGCCTCCGAGAGCGACAAGCGTCGATATAATACTGCTTATCGCCGCGTCGTAGCTCAGCTCGTTTTTCAGATAATATTCAAGCGCCGAATAAATCTTATTCAGAAACAGCCCGCCGAGCGCGCTTGTGAAGGCGCTTATGAAAATGCCAAGAACAATAAGTATCAGCATTCCCTTGTAATTTTTGAACAAAAATCCGAGAAGCCGCTTGATAGTTCCCTTCTGAATGCTCTTGAGCCCAATTTTGCCTCCCGGCTTTCCCGGTCTCATTTTATTCATTTAAATCACGCTCCCTTCTCTTCGGTCTGCTTGTTCTGCGAATAATAAACCTCTCGGTAAATTTCGCTTTCCGAAAGCAATTCGCTGTGCGTTCCGACCGCGCTGATCTTTCCGTTGTCCATAACGACAATCTTGTCCGCGTCCTCAACTGACGCAATACGCTGCGCAACGATTATTTTTGTAATCTCGGGTATTTCGTTTCTGAACGCGTAGCGAAGCATCGCGTCGGTTTTCATATCGACAGCGGAGGTCGAATCGTCAAGGATAAGCACTTTCGGAGACTTCAGCAGAGCGCGCGCAATGCAAAGACGCTGCTTCTGTCCGCCGGATACGTTTGTTCCGCCCTGCTCGATATACGTATCGTAGCCGTCAGGGAACTGACGGATAAAATCGTCCGCCTGCGCAATTTTGCATGCACGCACCATTTCCTCGTCGGTTGCGTTTTTATTGCCCCAGCGAAGGTTATCCTTTATTGTTCCGGAAAACAAAACATTCTTCTGAAGCACAACCGAAACCGCGTCGCGCAGTACGGTCATGTCATATTCACGCACATCGACGCCGCCGACCTTAATACAGCCTGACGATACGTCATAAAGACGAGATATAAGATTAACCAAAGTTGTTTTTGAAGAACCCGTGCCGCCGATGATTCCGACCGTTTCGCCGGATTTTATATTCAGGTTGATTCCCTCAAGCGCATATTTTTCGGCGTTTTCCGAATAACGGAAATTGACGTTTTCGAACACAATACTTCCGTCCCTTACTTTTTCAACGGGATTATCACGGTTTGTGAGGCTGCTTTCCTCGTCGAGGACCTCGACAATACGCCGAGCCGACTCGGCGGACATCGTGACCATAACGAATATCATCGAAAGCATCTGAAGCGACATAAGTATCTGAAGCGAATAGGTGAGCAGGCTCGTCAGACCGAAAACGGTAAGCCCCTGTTCACCGCGCAGTATAATCCGCGAGCCGAAAAATGCAATCGCGAGCAAAGCGCCCTGAAGACAAAGCGACATAAGCGGACCGTTGAATGACATAATCCGCTCTGCGCGCGTGAAATCGCGGCACAGCTCGCCTGAAACGTCGGTAAACTTCTTCGTCTCGTAATCCTCTCTAACATACGCCTTAACAACCCGCATACCGCGTACGTTTTCCTGGATTGAATTGTTCAGATCGTCGTATCTTTTGAAAACTCTCTGGAATATCGGCATAGCAAGCTTAATTATAAGAAACATTCCGAACGCAAGCACTGGAATTGTTACAAAGAAGATCGTTGGAAGCGTCGGACTGATCGCAAAGCTCATAATAATTGAAAATATGAACATAAGCGGGCTTCTGATCGCCGTTCGTATTATCATCATAAACGCCATCTGGACGTTGGATATATCGGTCGTCAGACGCGTAACCAGCGACGAAGTCGAAAATTTATCAATATTTGAAAATGAAAATCCCTGAATGTTTTTATACATATCATGGCGCAGATTTTTCGCGAAGCCGGTTGAAGCTTTTGCGCATAGCTTTCCGCCAAGCATACCGGCGACAAGAGAAACGCATGCGGCTCCGATCATCATAAAGCCGTAAAAAAGCATTCCTTTTCCGTCGCCGTTCTGAAGGCGATCGCCGAACCACGCAACGATAAGCGGAATAAGCACTTCCATTGCAACTTCGAGAATCATCATAAGCGGAGTAAGTATAGATTCCCGCTTGTATTCTCTTAAACATTTCGCTAATTTTTTTATCATAGTTTTTTATTCATACCGTTCCTTCTGATTTTCCGTTTTCCCTCATCCGTTCTGCCTGAGACAGACGCAAATAAACCGGCGACAGCAATAAATCGCTTGTCGCTGCGGACGGATCAGATTTATATTTTTCAACCGCGCATCTCGCGACGGAATATGCCCTTTCCGAAGAAAGCGCGGCGGGAGCCGTACATACACATTTCAGCCCGGCTTCCAAAGCCGCTTTTTCCGCCTCGAAAATTCCGCCTCCGCAAAGCATTATCCTGTAATCGTAAAGAGGAAACATGCGCATAAGCTCGTCCGCCATGATGACGCGGTCAGAACACAGCCTGACGACTTCTCTGTCCTTTATTCGAAACAGCGCGTTATAAAGCTGTCCGCGTCTGGCGTCCATAACCGGACAGGCTATCCCGTCCATGCCCTGGCAGTTATACGCCAGCGCTTCAAGTGCCGACACGCCGATGCAGGGCTTATTTCTGCCGAACGCAAGTCCTTTAATGAGAGACACGCCGATTCTTACCCCGGTAAATGAGCCGGGACCGGCCGAGCAGGCAAAAAGTTCAATGTCCGAAACCGTCAGGTGCGAATTATTAAGCAGACTTTCGACCATCGGAAGCAGCGTTTCGCTGTGAGTGTTGCCGCAGTCAAGCGTATATTCGCCTATCAGCCGTTCTCCGTCGCAGAGCGCCGCCGACGCGGTCTTTTCTGTCGAGTCGATTGCAAGTACGATCATTTTCCGTCAGACTCTCCGTATTTCAATAATTCTGCCGCCGTCCTCCGGCGTCTTTGTAATATTTACCCGAACGTAATGTTCCGGAAGCGCATACGGTATATTCTCGCACCATTCCGCCACAATGATCACTCCCGTAAGGTCGTAAAATCCGACCGAATACAGATCGTCGTCGCCGGTAATACGGTACATGTCAAAATGACACATACGGAACCGTTTTCCTGAGTATTCGTTCATAATCGCATAGGTCGGGCTGGACACTTCTGCGTCCGGAGCGATGTAATCCGCCATGCCGCGTACAAACGCGGTTTTTCCCGCGCCAAGATCTCCGAACATAGCGACAAAAATGTTTTCTGTGCCGGCAAAAGGATCTTTTACCGAAAGAAGCTCCTCCGCCAGCGCGCGTCCCAGCGCTTCGGTTTCGCTTTCCGACGACGTACGTGTAACAGCATTCATATCAGAACAGCCCCGTTATATTGCCTTCGTCGTCAATATCGATCAGATTTGCAGCCGGCACCTTGGGAAGACCGGGCATAGTCATTATCGTTCCGGTAAGCGCAACGACAAAATGCGCGCCGGCCGAAAGGCTTATTTCGCGTACCGTAATATTGAAATTCTTCGGTCTGCCGAGCTTTTTGGGGTCGTCCGACAGCGAATACTGAGTTTTTGCCATACATACGGGACACTTGCGGAATTTTCCGTCTTCGAGCGTTTCAATCTGACTAAGCGACGCCAGTGCGGCGGCTTCAAAATCAACTCCGTCCGCGCCGTAAATGTTTTTCGCAATGCATTCGATTTTTTCCTTTATGCTCAGGCCGTCATTATACAAAAACCGGAAATCCGACGGCTTTTCGCAGGCGGCGACAACCTTTTCTGCAAGATCCCGTCCGCCTTCTCCGCCCTTCGCAAACACTTCCGACAAAGCCATTTCGGCGCCGCGGAGCCGGCACGCTTCTCTGACAATGTCAATCTCAGCCTCGGTGTCCGTATCAAAACGGTTCAGCGCGACAACAACCGGAACGCCGAACTGAGACAGATTGTCGAGATGAGCTTCAAGATTACATATTCCCTTGCGCAGAGCCTCGGTGTTTTCAGCCTTAAGCTCGGTTTTAGGAACGCCGCCGTTATACTTAAGTGCGCGTACTGTTGCGACAAGTACGATTGCAGACGGCTTTAATCCGCCTATTCTGCACTTAATATCAAGGAATTTTTCCGCGCCCAGATCCGCACCGAAGCCCGCTTCCGTTATCGTATAGTCGGCAAGCTTGAGCGCAAGCTTTGTTGCACGGATTGAATTGCAGCCGTGCGCAATGTTTGCAAACGGTCCGCCGTGAATTATTGCCGGCGTGTTTTCGGTCGTCTGAACCAGATTGGGCTGAAGCGCGTCACGCAAAAGCGCTGCCATTGCTCCATGAACGCCAATCTCGCGGCAGTATACGGGGGTTCCGTCGTACTTATACGCAACAATTATATCTCCGAGTCTCTGCTTCAGATCGCTTATGGATGAAGAAAGGCACAGAATCGCCATAATCTCGCTCGCAACTGTAATTATGAAATGATCCTGCCTCGGAACACCGTCGGTCTTTGAGCCCAGTCCGACAACTATATTGCGAAGCGCGCGGTCATTCATATCCATCGCGCGAGGGAAAAGTATCCTGCGCTGATCGATGCCGAGCTGATTTCCCTGCTGCAAATGATTGTCTATTGCAGCGCAGAGCAGATTGTTCGCAGAGGTTATCGCGTGAAAATCACCGGTAAAATGAAGGTTTATATCCTCCATGGGAAGTACCTGCGAATATCCTCCGCCCGCAGCGCCGCCCTTTATGCCGAAGACCGGACCGAGCGACGGCTCTCTGAGCGCGATCACCGTTTTTTTACCGATCTTTTCCATGGCCTGTCCGAGTCCGACGGTCGTTGTGGTTTTTCCTTCTCCGGCGGGAGTCGGGTTGATCGCGGTAACAAGAATCAGCTTGCCGTCCGTAAGGGATGAAGTTTTTCTGATAAATCCGTCGGTTATCTTTGCCTTATACTTTCCGTAATAATCGATCTCATCCTCCGCAATCCCGAGTTTTGCTGCAATTTCTCCGATCGGAAGAAGCTTCGCCTCGTGCGCAATTTCTATATCCGTCTTCATTTTTTTCGGCCATCTCCTTTTAAAATAATTGTTATTGTAATTTTCCAGCTACTATAATATCATATTTTTTGAAAAATGAAAAGGAATTTTTAGAATTTTCAAAATATTCTTTACAAACCACCAATATCTGTGATATAATATTAAAGTCAAAAATGTAATAAGGATATTATATAACCGCTCTTAGCTCAGCTGGATAGAGTATCAGATTCCGATTCTGAGGGTCGGGGGTTCGAATCCCCCAGAGTGGGCCATAACTGGACACCAATTTTGATACAATAGGTATCAGGATTGGTGTCCAGTTTTTAAGAATTTCAAAAGGAGGTAATCGCATGATTGCAAGCAAACTGAAACCCGGCGATGAAGTTCGAGTTATAGCTCCATCCAGGAATCTAACAGAAGTGAGGCAGGATGTGCATCATCATGCGGTTGACTTCTGGCGCAAAGAGGGGTTCAATCTAACCTTTTCCAAGAACAGCCGGGAGGTTGGCAAGTTCCATTCCTCCAGCATCGCATCACGGGTTGAGGATATCCATGAAGCATTTTCCGACCCGAATGTAAAGATGGTTATTACCTGTTTGGGCGGTTTTAATTGCAATCAGCTTCTGCGTCATCTTGACTATGATCTGATTGCGAAGAATCCAAAGATCCTTTGCGGATTTTCCGACATCACCGCCCTGAATAACGCTATCTATGCCAAAACAGGGCTTGTCACTTACCATGGTCCCCACTACGGTACATTCGCCTTTGACCAGGGAACTGAATACACACGCAAAGCATTTTTCGATTGCGTGACGATTGATGCTCCATCATGGTTACACCTTCTGAATCAGCGGTAAAATATCACATCATACAAGAATGGACGTGTGAGGGGACAATTATGGGCGGCAATCTTTGTACGCTAAATCTGCTGCAAGGAACCCCTTATATGCCCGACATCCGCAATAAGGTGTTGTTCCTGGAAGATGACAACATCATGGGAGATTATTTCTGCTATGAGTTTGACCGCAATTTGGAATCGCTTTTGCAGATTGAGGGTGCAGACACAATCAAAGGCATTGTCTTTGGACGGTTCGATGATAGTTGTGGATTGACTTTCGAAACTATCGTAGACATTATCCAGGACAAAGTGCCAACCAACATCCCTGTGATCTTTGGGACAGATTATTTCGGCCATGTTTTCCCAATGATTACATTTCCAATCGGAGGCACTGCAAGAATTCAGGCAAACAATAATATGGCTGAGATTTATATTGTAAGTCACTGAACACAGTGGTATGTGTATGGATGGGCACCTTTTAATTATTCCCTAACAATTTATCGAAAGGTCAGTTTAGGTGTTAAGTTGGCATCAAAACAAGTCACTACTTTCAAATAAACGACCACACAATAGGCGGTTGTACGTAAAACAGTTAATCCTCCGTATGGCTTAGATCATACGGAGGATTTATTTCTGTCTAATCTTCAAACTTGCTGGCGGCGAACGGTTTGTCAAAACCTTTTGGACGCAGCAATTACACAGGGGATAGCCGCTTTAGCGGCGCAATGGGGGTGTAGCAGCCTTGGCGGAACGAAGTGACGCAGCATTTGAGGTCAAGCAGTTTTCTCCTGCTGACGGAGAATGAAGCTCCGCAGGACGCACTACTCTCGACAGAGAGTCTCGGCAGAGAGTATAGAAGTGCGCCCTTTAGTTCCTAAAGGGATTTTTGCTCTGGCTCAACTCCCAACAAATCGAAATTGGTCAGTATCTTTTCCGTTTCTGCCATGTCCCTTTCAATCAGCGGACGCATACTGTCTTTGTATTTGGACAAATCGGCGCTGCGCAGAGCAGACAGAATTTGCGGGATATACTGCGGCCTTGCCAGTCCCACTTGAGCAAGTGCCTTCACGCATTGTCGGGCGGTGATGGGCTTTTCATCGGTGATGTGTTTCAGATAATCCGGCAGGATGAGATCGAACCGGTTTTCTTCATCCCACTGTGCGTTTGCCGCAAGGATATACAAAGCTCGATTTCTTACCAATGACTTTGGATGGTCGAGCAACGAAGCAACATCCTCAAAGTATTCATACCATTCATCTGTATCATGGCTTTCTGCAACAATTTTATCAGCAAGGGCACAGGCATATTTATCATCTTTTGATGTAAGCTTCTGTACGATGTTTTCTTTCATCTCAATCCGCCTCACAAATTCCGATTTGTCGTTCTTTTTACTTGCGCAAATTATACCATAAAACCTGTGAACAATTCTACCGCAACTTTGGCAAGATATGAGAAAAGTCCGAACAGTTTTTCTGCAATGACTTCCTCGCTCTATCGTAAATTGATTCCATTTTCACAATTTCTTCGACCTGTGCCCTGAAAGCATACCCTGCAGTCATTGCTTTCGCGCTCTCCCCCGGCCGCCTAAGGCGGGATTACTCGTCGGCAAAAGAGCCAATAAAACCTGCAGGACGGAAAACGTCCTGCAGGTCATGGATATTATAATTTTAAGTTTTTTTCAAGTTTTGAAATCAGCTCAGCCAAGCCGAGTATAACCGCAATCTGTAAAGGAAGCATTACCGCGCATTTAATCAGTCTCGGTATTATAAGCACGGAAAAAGCGTTGCCCCAGTACAGATGAAGCCAAAACATATCGAGCGCAAAGGTTATAAATACAACTATCGTAAGAACCGCAGCGGAAATCCTAATAATACGCGTGCGCCTCGGAGCCTTATGAACGCCGAAAATGAATACTCCGTAAATGATTCCCATAATCAGCGCCGACACCGTAAATCCGAAGTACCAGCCTCCTCCGGACGGAAAAATCAGCATCCCGAGTATATCGGCAACCGCCCATGCAAATCCGGAATAAACCGGCCCGTACAGCATTGCAATGGCTGCGATCGGTAAAAAGCCGAAATTAAGCTGCAGTATAGGGGTCTGTATCCCGACAAAACGGTGCAGAACCACCTCAAGCGCAATCATTATGGAAGTTACGGCAAGCGTCTTTACATACGGTCTGAAAAAATAATTTTTTATCATAAATTATTCCCTCCTGATTCTTCGGACTTATCGAAAATATTTGCGCAGCTCTCCGCGCATGTCCGGACGTCCGTTTTCGTACTTACTGTTTTGATATATTTGCAAACGGCTTCGGAAGCCTCTGCCGCCATATAAAGAGATCCGAAAATACAAACCGGAAGCCTGCTTGCAAGCTGCTCGACAAGAGCCGCCCTGACCGCTCCGTCAACAGACTCTCCGTCAAACGCCGCGATTCCCATTTCTTCTGCCATTTCCTTAAGCCTTACAGACGGCAGTGCGCGGCGGCTGTCGGGCGATGCGGTATACATTTTATAAGTCAGAGGAGCAACCAGCGACAGCATTTCCGTATAGTCCTTGTCGGCAAGCACGCCGAATACAAATATCCATTTTGGCGCGGTTTTTGAAAGCGTTTCGGCAAGCGCCGAGACTCCGTGCGGATTATGCGAACCATCGAGCACGATTAACGGAGCGCGTGAAATCATCTCAAACCTTGCGCGCCAGACGGTTTTTTCAAGTCCGAGTCGAATCGCGCCGTCAGTTATGTCAAAACCGCTTTCCCGAAGCGCACATGCCGTTTCAACGGCTACCGCGGCATTGTTCAGCTGATATTTTCCGCAAAGCGGTATAAACAGCTCCATGTCCTTATACAGAAAGCGCTGGCCGCATACACTGTAATCAAGCGGTTTTAAAGCGTCAAAATCCGGTATGCGCAGCCTGGCTCCGGTTTCTTCGCACCTTGACGCGATAACGTCATCCGCTTCGCGAAGATGTCCGTAGCTGACGGCCCTTCCTCCCTTTATTATCCCCGCTTTTTCAAACGCAATCATCGGTATCGAACCTCCGAGCTCTTTTGTATGGTCAAGCCCGATCGCGCATATAACCGATACCTCCGGCGACCTGATTATGTTCGTTGCGTCAAGCCGTCCGCCCATGCCAGCTTCAATAACCGCCACCGAGCATCCGCTTTCGTAAAACCAAAGGAACGCGGCGGCGGTCACAAATTCAAATTCGCTCGGATATTCATACCCGAGTTCCGGAAGCTTTGCAGCAGCTTTTTCAACCTTCGACGCCGTTCTCTCAAATTCGTCCGCGTTTATCGGTTCTCCGTTTAGACAAATCCTTTCGTTAAACGAAAATACGCCCGGAGAAGTGTACAAACCGGTTTTGTATCCCGCTTCCTTCAGTAACGATGCAATCATTGCCGCCGTGCTTCCCTTGCCGTTTGTCCCGGCAATCTGCACAGTTTTTATCCGGTCCTGCGGATCCTCCAACAGCTTCATAAGCGCTCGCATCCGTTCAAGCCCGGGAAAACTTCCCTGCCTTATATACGGCGATTCAAGCGTATTCTTTCTAATTTTCACAATAAAAAAACACCTCCGACAGAGCTTCTCAAAGCTACATGGAGATGATAACGCCTACCTCTATGCATCAGCGGGATGCGGACTATCCACCGCAAAAACCATTGTCCAAGACAAAGCTTAAACAAGTTTTTTTCGTCCGCCCGGCAACTCCCCGTCCAAACGGCACTTCACGCAGATTGTCCTACTCTGTTTTTTATTAATATGTTATCACATTTTTCCCGTTTTGTCAATATAACCGTTGAAGATGTCAGATATAAGTTTTTTTTATCATTATATCTATTGAAATTCTCTGCAAATGAGTATATAATTATAAGATGTGATTTTATGAATAATTCGGAGATGGAAGTTTGAAAAGAGAAGATTTAAGAAATATCGCCATAATCGCGCACGTTGACCACGGCAAGACCACGCTCGTTGACGAAATGCTCAAGCAGGGCGGCGTTTACCGTGAAAACCAGGCCACGGAGGACCGCGTAATGGATTCCGGTGACCTTGAACGTGAACGCGGTATCACGATTCTTGCAAAGAATACGGCGGTTCATTACAAAGATGTAAAGATTAACATAATCGACACTCCCGGACACGCGGACTTTTCAGGCGAGGTCGAACGTATCCTTAAAATGGTAAACGGCGTTCTTCTGCTTGTCGACGCGGCAGAAGGACCTATGCCTCAGACACGTTTCGTGCTTCAGCGCGCGCTTGAGCTGAATCACAGAGTTATCGTTGTCATTAACAAAATCGACCGTCCGGACGCACGTATCGAAGAAGTCGAGGAAGAAGTTCTCGAGCTGCTCATGGAGCTTGACGCAACCGACGAACAGCTTGATTCTCCGATGATCTTCTGTTCCGGACGCGCCGGAACGGCCTCTCTTTCTCCCCTTGAACAGGGAAAAGACCTCATTCCGCTGTTCGAAACGATTCTTAACTATATCCCCGCTCCCGAAGGCGACGAAAACGGCGAGCTGCAGCTTCTTGTATCTTCAATAGATTACAGCGATTATGTCGGCAGAATGGGCATCGGGCGCATAGACCGCGGCACAATCCATCAGAATCAGGACGTATATATAACAAACTACCATAATCCCGACGCGCCGCCCGTAAGGACGCGAATAGTAACGATCAATCAATTCGACGGGCTTGTCCGTCGTCCGGTTGAAAGCGCAAAGATCGGAGATATCATATGCTTTTCCGGCGCGGAGAATATTACGATCGGAGACACGATAACCTCCCTCAACTGCCCTGAACCGCTTCCGTTTGTAAAAATCAGCGAACCGACCATCGAAATGACGTTTTCGGTCAACGACAGTCCGTTTGCCGGAAAAGAGGGCAAGTACGTAACCTCGCGTCATCTCCGCGACCGTCTCTACAAGGAGCTTCTTAAGGACGTTTCGCTGCGCGTACGCGACGGAGAAACAACCGAGTCATTCAAGGTTTCCGGACGAGGCGAAATGCATCTCTCCATACTCATTGAAACCATGCGCCGCGAAGGATATGAGCTTGCGGTAAGCACTCCGCGCGTCCTTTACAAGGAAATCGACGGCGTTAAAAACGAGCCGTTTGAGCGCGTCGTTATCGACGTACCCGAAGGCTATGTCGGAGCCGTTATGGAAAAACTCGGCGCACGCCACGGCGATCTCCAGCATATGACTCCGAGCGGAGTACGCATGAAGCTTGAATATATCATTCCTTCGCGCGCTCTTTTCGGCTACCGCAGCGAATTTCTTACCGATACTCACGGCGAAGGCATTATGAACACGATATTTGAGGGCTATTTCCCCTGCCGCGGCGAAATCGCAACGCGCGTCACCGGATCGCTTGTCGCATCCGAAGCGGGAGAGTCAACTTCATACGGTCTGTTCAACTCTCAGGACAGAGGCATGATGTTTATCGGCGTACAGACACCCGTTTACGAGGGAATGATCGTCGGCGAGAACCCCAAGCGCGGCGACATTGCGGTCAACGTATGCAAACAGAAGCATTTGACCGCGATCCGTTCAACCGGAGCGGATGAGGCCCTGCGTCTTGTTACTCCGAAGCGAATGAGTCTTGAGGAAGCTATCGAATTCATTGCCGAAGACGAGCTTATCGAGGTAACGCCCAAAAATATTCGTCTGCGCAAACGCATTCTTGATACGGCAACGCGTCTTAAGGCGGAAGCGAGACTTAAAAAACAGTAAACAAAAAGCCGGGAAGGACGCCGCGCAGGCTCCTTCCCGTATCTTTTTATTCAAAATCAACCGTTTCTGTCAGCGGCTTGTCAAGTATCTGCGGATGAGTCATTATGTAATCCAGAAGCCGGATCGACTTTGAATAATAATAACCGTCCGCTATGCGTTCGTCAAGCGTTATGCCAAGCTCGATTGCATCACGCATCGTTACAGCGCCGTTTTCATCATAAAACGGCGTTTTTTTCATTTCTCCAATTGCCAGGAAAAATGAATTCGTACCCCAGTTCGTAAGATGATGATAACCTGCCTGCATCTTTATGCTTCCGAGATTTGTAATAAAAACCGACGAATGGTACGGATCTACCGACGACAGGGAATACGGCAGAATATTATGATAAAGCAGCCAATTCAGTATGCCGACGACAAACGACAAAATGGGGCGCGGAAGTTTTGTAAGCACGGATATAATATCGGTCGCTTCGTCGTCTGCGTTTTCTTTTTTGACTTTATAAACGCGGCGGCATATCTCGTCGTGATAATAGTCCATCGGAGAAAACGTTCCTTCCGGATCCGCGTGTACGAACAGAAGCGATTCATGCGCTTCGTCGCTGAACTGTTTTTTTGCAACGAATGCAAAGCTTATATCATTTCGCTGATAGAATCGCTTCCCGCTGTAATACCGGTTAAGCTTTGGGCGGAGCGCAATCGTTTTTGCAAGCGCCGCAGTCACAAAATGAAAAATCGTGTACTTATGCTCCGGATCGGCGGCGTTTTTTTCTGCAATGTACTGAAGCGCAGCCGTCATATCCACAGTCTTGCTTATAAACGCTTCGTTATCTGCCCGATTCGGCAGAAGAAAGGGAACAAAAAGATGCATGGAATCGGTATCGCGTATACGTGTTGGCTTTCTGATTCTTCGTGAGTCGTCGCGGTTTACGTTTGACATGATGTTTCAACCCTTTCTTTTTTCAATTTATTTTATTTTAGTACCTTTGACAAAAACTCGATTGTTCTCGGATTCTGCGGATTTGAAAAGAACTCTTCAGGATTGTTTTCTTCAACAATGACTCCGCCGTCCATAAACATGATTCTTGTTCCGACCTCGTGTGCAAACCCCATTTCATGGGTTACCACAATCATGGTCATTCCGTCTGCGGCAAGTTCGCGCATAACATCGAGAACCTCTCCGACCATTTCCGGATCGAGCGCCGAGGTTGGCTCGTCGAAAAGCATTACGTCCGGATTCATTGCAAGTGCGCGCACAATGGCAATACGCTGCTTCTGACCGCCGGAAAGCTGTCCGGGATACGCGTCCGCTTTGTCGCTCAGACCGATACGCGAAAGCAGGCGAAGCGCATTTTCGTTTGCCTCTTCCTTTGACATAAGTTTAAGCTTCACGGGGGCAAGCGTTATGTTTTTTAGTATGGTCAGATGCGGAAAAAGATGAAAATGCTGAAAAACCATTCCCATTTTGCGCCTGAGCAAATCAATGTCGCACTTTGGGGCGTTTATCTGTGTGCCCTCAAAAAAGATTTTACCGTCAGTAGGCTTTTCAAGCAGATTGAGGCAGCGGAGAAAAGTACTCTTTCCCGAACCGGACGGTCCGATAACCGCAACTTTTTCTCCCTTTTTGATTTCAGTCGTTATCCCGTTCAGAACACGGTTGGTGCCGAAATCTTTGATCAGGTTTTCAACGTTTATCACTTGCCCTGAGCCTCCTCTCAAGTATTCCGAAAATCTTTGTCAGGCATATGACCATCACAAGATAAACAAGCGCAACGGCTATCAGCGGCATAAACGGCTGATATGTCAGGCTTCGTATAATATCTCCGCCTCTGGTCAGGTCGTCAAGACCGATATAGCCGGCGACCGACGTTTCCTTGAGCAGAGTTATAAATTCGTTTGCAAGCGCAGGAAGTATGTTCTTGATCGCCTGAGGAAGAATTATACTGACCATTGTTTTGCTGTAATTGAGTCCGAGACTTCTTCCGGCCTCCATCTGCCCGATGTCGATGGACATAATTCCCGAGCGTACGATCTCAGAAACGTATGCGCCCGAGTTTATGCCGAACGCGGCGATGGCAACAACCGTTTTATTTATGTTGACCGTCGCAAAAATTACATAATACATAATCATGAGCTGAAGCACCATAGGCGTTCCGCGTATGATCGTCACATACAGCTTCGCTATGGAATCGAGCAACTTCAATTTTCCGGTATGCTCATGTGCGGAACGTATCACGGCAATTATCACGCCGAGCACGACTCCCATAATAAGCGCTCCCAAGGATATGACTATGGTGTTTGCAAGACCGTCGGTCAGATATTTCCATCTGTCGTCCTTTATAAAACAGATATAAAAAACGTTCTTCAGATCTTCAAACCACCCTGCCACCGCGGCAAAAAAAGTATTCATCGGAGCGCATGACATTAATATATTCTGCATCTTATTCTCCCGATATCATAAGCAGGGGACGAAGATCCCTCCCCGTCCCCATTTTTAATATTGCTTTTTGGTTACTTCGCTCTTACGATAATAACCTGCGTTGCCTCGATATAGGAATCTGTAAAGTCAACGCTCTCAAGTCTGTCCGGCTTGATTGTAAGTCCGGAAAGACCGATATCAGTCTTGCCGCTTGCAACGGAAGCGATGACTGAATCAAAGTTCATGCAGTCCCATACGATGTTATAACCGATAATGTCCGCCATAGCCTGAATCATATCTGCGTCAAAACCGACGACCTTGTCGCCTTCCATGGATTCATACGGCGGGAAGTCAGGAGACGTTGCAATTCTAAGCGTTCCGGCGCTTCTGTCAACATTTTCGGGAGATGTGTAAGTATAGGGAACCTTGCTTCCATCTTCCGCACACCAGTTGTCGTAAATCTTCTGGAGCGTGCCGTTTTCCTTTATTGTTTTTAGAGCGCCGTTGAGAAGCTCAGTAAGCTCCGTATTGCCCTTTTTAACTGCAATTGCGTAAAGCTCGGAAGCAAGTACGTCGTCCAGTATCTTTAAATCGGAATTTGCCGCAACAAACGCAGCCGCAGGCTGGTTGTCGATAATAACGCAGTCGATCTTGCCCTGCTTTAAAGCGAGAATTGCGTCGTTAGCTTTTGTGTAGCGCTCAACAGTTGCGCCCTTTTCCTTGTAGGTATCTGCTATGTCGGCTCCTGTTGTGCCGCTCTGTACGCCTATTTTCTTTCCGGCGAGATCAGCCTCTGAAAAAACCGTGTTAGCAGGTACACTGCCGCACGCAGCAAACGCTGCAAGAACCATCAGCAATGCGATTGCAACCGCAAAAATCTTAATTGTAAATTTCATTTTGTCCTCCAAAAATTTATAATAATTTTTTTGATTTTTTAATGAATTCCATTTGCTTGAAAATTGTTATTGAATTAATTTTTAAAAACTGCTTTGTTAATTCTTGTTACCAAGCTTTATTTCTATTACTGCCATTCCACCTGCTTCAAGCTTTATTGACATTAATTTATCAGATAAAGCTATATCATGTCCGTCGTAAATATCTTCGGCACTGATAACTGAATAGTCACCTGTATATGTAATTTCAAGATCGACAGACTGTGTTTCATAAACAATCTCTGGTTCGTTTATGCTCTTATAAACGCCCCGGTTGTTGAATACATAAAGATACAGCGCACCGTCTTTTACCTTAACAGTGTATCCGATGTCATCGGAGAATGTAAAAGGCATATATTTTTTATGAAGCTCTTCAAGAATGGTCTTGAGTCCGCCCAACCGCCAATCGTCAGATGCCTGAATTAAAGTGTAGCCGTATTGATCTTTATACTTATCATAAAGTCCCCCATTACCGTATATCATGAAAGATCCGTTTCCGTAAGTCAACTCTTTATATGTCTGCTGTTCGAGATCGGGAAAATCAATACCTTTTTTCTCAAATTGTTCAAGATAAGCCGTGTTGAGCACAAGTGTACCGCCGTTTTTAACGTAATCGGTATACATTTTCAGCTCATCATCGGAAAGGATTATGTTTCCCGTGAATATGAGTACGGGATATGTTTCAAGCAGCTCGTATGATGCGTCCTGGAGCAACAAGTCGAATGAATCGCCGTATTTTGTGTTTGCCATAACGCTCGATTCGTTGCTGTATGTGCCCTCTAAAGCGCCCGGCCATATGTAATCGTTGAAAAAGTTATATGTGAATATGTCGGGCTCTTCACATGGGAATGTTCCGAAAACCTTTTCCGCTCCTACCATGTCCATGCCGTGGTATTTATCGAGAATAACGGCATATGGAGTATAAGTTGTTCCGATGTCGTAATACTTACTTGTGAATGCGTAAAGCTTTTGGCAAAGCTCACCGAAAGGCGTGATATTGCCTTGACTGTCATATGCTATATATTGACCGCCCTCTGCTATTGTCGCATCGGCGCCAGCCATGAATGACAAAAGTAAACTGCGTTCCATGAGATTGAGCGAATGACCGCCGTTAACGGAGCTGTTTTCACCCCATACAGGATTGCTGTCTCTGTAATCAAGAATGTAACCGCCATACCATTGCGAGAAGTCAACAAACCAAGTTGCGCCGTACTGTTTTGCGGCGCCTCTGTTCATTGCAAGCCTGAGCTGGTACGATGGCATTCCTTCACCGATTTCCGTGCCGATATTTTCATATCCCGCCATACCGGCATAGTGATGCCAAGGATAATGACCGTTCATTGAGGTTAGAGGCAAATCTCCGTTTGCCTTTGATAAAAACTGTTGATTGAGGTAGTCAAGAATCTTTTCCACTGCTTCTTCACGCGATTTGGGGGCATTTTCACCTGTGAAATTTGTTTCGTGATACACTCCGGCTCCGTCAGTCTGACCGTCAAGATGTAATATTGCATATCCCCATTCGCCGGCAGATGATTTTTGGTGCATAAAATCTCCGCCAAAATTGTTATAGTTTACACCTAAGGCATCTTCTATTATTTTGTCGGATGTGTATTCGACAATAAACTGAAATCTGTCATCGAGCAAAGCTCTTCCGTTCCATAGCTCTGCATTTTTGATAAGCTCGCTTGCGTAAAACGCTTTTTCCTCCGGGGTTGAAGCTGCACTGCATCCGGCTGTGGCAAGCATCAATAGTGTGAGCGCTGCGGAAATAATTTTTTTTGTCATAATACCTCCAATATCAAAAGAATTTCTAATTTTATCAGGCAGAAAAAAGTTTATTTTTCTTGTTATTTTATACCTGCATTATACACCTGCCTGCAAAAAAAATCAATAGATAATTCAGAGAAACGTAATAAAATACAAATTTTCGTGAAAAATAACCTAATTTACGTCTATTTATTCACCTTGCAAAAGTATATGATTGCATGTTTATTCGTTTATACAGCATTTTCGCGCAATAAAAAACCAAAAAGCTCGTTTTCGGGTTGACACTCGGCGCGTTATGAGATATAATTGAACCATCGAAAATATCATGAAAGCGACAAATATTCATGGATCTGCACTCAATATACAAAAAATTCCCGGCAGAATTTCCTCTGCCCATGGTGCTCGACGGAGCCACCGGCACTTCCCTTATGAAAAAAGGCATGCCGTCCGGCGCCTGCACGGAAAAATGGGTCGGCGAAAACCCAGATACTCTTATCGGCATACAGCGCGGCTACCGCGAAGCCGGCAGCGACGCCGTCCTTACGCCAACCTTCGGATGCAGCCGTCCCGCGCTTGAACGCAACGGTATCGGAGACGACGTTTACGGCTGCACGCTGCGTCTTGCAAAGCTCAGCCGATGCGCAGGACCGGGGCTTATCGGCGGAGATATGTCTCCTTCCGGTCTTTTCCTCGAACCGTACGGAGACACGGACTTCGAAACAATGGTAAAAATATTTGCCGAGCAGGCAAAGGCCATAGCCGACGCCGGGGCGGATTTCATATTTACCGAAACAAATATCTCGCTTGCCGAAACACGCGCGGCGGTCATCGGCGCAAAGGAAGCAACCGGTCTTCCGGTATTTGCCTCGCTTACGCTTACGGAAATCGGAAGAACCCTATCCGGAGACACAGCCGAAGCGTCGCTTCTTACGCTTGCGGACGCCGGAGTCAGCGCTTTCGGTTTCAACTGCTCGTTCGGACCGGGAGAAATGCTTGAAATAATGAATCCGATAGTACCGCTCGCCGCCGCTCTCGGAGTTCCGCTGATTGCAAAGCCCAACGCCGGTCTTCCTCACGACGGTCCCGACGGCTCAAGATTTTTTGACCTCGGCGCAGACGAATTTGCCGGATATATGCCTATGTTTCTCAAGGCAGGAATTCCGATTCTCGGAGGCTGCTGCGGAACAGACGCAGAATATATAAGGAAGATTCGTGAAGCAGCAGACACGTTCGAACCGTCCGCTCCGCCTTCGTTCGCCGGTAATCCTTCAAAGCTCGTCTGCGACAACAAAACCGTAGTCGAAGCCGATACGGAGGGCAAAAATCCGCTTGAATGCAGCGAAGAGCTGTTTGAATCCGGGGACGATTTCCTGTTTGTACGCCTGAACAGCGAAGACGACGCGGCGTTTCTCCTCGAAAACATGTTCATGTTTCCCGCGCCGCTTGTGCTGTGCGGAGACAGAGCGTCGGCTGAGGCCGTAAAACGCAGATACTGCGGAAAACTTTTAATTTTAGATTAACTTTTGAGAAAAAATTTTTACAGATTACTGGACATGAAAGGATGTATATTATGGATGCAAACGGAAAAGTCGGCTATGCGGTAGTCGGCCTGGGTATCGGAATGGCGCATGTCGCCGCTGTCGATTCGGACGACAACGCACGTCTCGTCGCCGTCTGTGACCTGAAACAGGAAAAACTCGACGAAGTTGCAAAAAGTCATCCCGACACACTGACTTATACGAGTTTTGACGAAATGCTAAAAAATCCGGATATTGACATAATCTCGATCTGTCTTCCAAGCGGGATGCATGCCGAATATTCGATTAAGGCAATGGAAGCCGGAAAAAATGTTCTTATAGAAAAACCGGTTGACATAACCTCAGCAGCTGCGGAAAAAATCATAGAAACCCAAAAGCGCACGCATCTGAAAGCCGGCGTTATCCACCAAAACCGTTTTAATCTGAATATGCGTCCGATAAAGGAAGCAATCGATTCAGGCAAACTCGGCAAAATCTACCTCGGCACGTTTGAAGTCAAATGGTACCGCGCGCAGTCGTATTATGACAACGGCTGGCACGGCACCTGGAGCTTGGACGGAGGAGGTTCTCTTATAAATCAGGCAGTACACACCGTCGATATAATGCAATGGCTTATGGGAAAACCGGTTTCCGTATTCTCGAAATACGGCATATTCGGACACAACATTGAAACCGAAGATATGACCGCCTCGATTTTTACCTTTGAAAGCGGCGCCACAGCGACATTCGTAAGCACAACCTGCGCATATCCCGGAATTTGCACCTCAGTTAAAATTTACGGCACAAACGGTTCGGTCGAAGCGGATTCCGATAAACTCAGCCGCTGGTCGTTTATGGACGCGCCGGAAGACGAGGAAAAAAACATGCTCCGCAAATACGGACGCGGTAACGGTCCGCTCTGTGCAAAGGATCCCTCTCTGCGCGTCGGACATTCTTATCAGGTGTCCGATATTATTGAATGCGTACGCACCGGACGCGAGCCGGTTATTAAGCCGGAGGACGCAATTTGCGCTGTACGCATCATTGAAGCTGTATACCGCTCCGCAAAGACCGGAGAAGTTGTTTATCTTTAAAAAAACCACATAACAGACTCATTTGGCCGCATACCTTAAAACGTATGCGGCTGTTTTTTGCTTTGAAACAGAATATCGATATTTTTTTATCGTTTTTCGATATAATGCTCTTGACAAACGATAAACAATGTGCTACTATATGCATATCTTATAAAAAAAGGAAAAGGAGATGCTTTTTTGAAAATCAAACCATTCAAAGCTTCAGCCGTAATCACGCTCATCATGGCCGCTTTACTCTTTATCATGCTTGTCGCCGCAGTATTCATGATGCCCTGGCTTGTAAAATTCTTTTACCGCGGGATAGAGTCTTATGAGTACTACCGCCAAATGCTTGTGCTTTTATACTGTACGCTCATACCTGCGTTCGCCGCCGACGCCGCGCTGTTTATGCTGCTTATAAATATTAACCTCGGAAAGGTATTCTGCAGTTCAAACATAGTTTTGATTGCAGTTATTTCATGGAGCTGCTATGTCGAATGCCCTCTGTTTATTTTAATGGGCGCTCACTTCCGTTTCGCATATCTTGTCGCCTTTGCCTGCGCTTTCATGGGAACCGTGGTCAGAGTCGTCAAAAACGCGTTTGAAGAAGCTGTCGTGCTCAAAGACGAGAACGACTACACCATATAAGCCGGAGTGTGACATAATGTCTATTATTGTTAATCTCGATGTAATGATGGCAAAGCGCAAAATCTCGCTCGGGGAGCTTGCCGAGAGGGTAGGCATAACGCAGGCAAATCTGTCAGTGCTGAAAAACAACAAAGCCAAGGCAATTCGTTTTTCCACGCTTGAAATGATATGCCGCGAACTTGACTGCCAGCCCTCCGATATACTTGAATATGTAAAAGATTGAAAGAGGTGTCTCATTATGGATAATTTAAACGTTCCAACGTCAGGAAACGCCGTACAGCCGCAGCTGAAAAAGCCGGAATATCTGACCTATCATTCGGTCATGGCTTGGCTTGCTGCCGTGGCGGGTTTTCTGTTCGTCAAATGGATAATGATGTCGGAGATTGGCGCCGGAGCAACCCTTTTCGTTATTTTATTCACAGTAATGTCGGTTATTTGTGCAAAGAAAGCGGGCTGCACCCTGAATGCAGGTTCGGTCATTCTGATTGTGTCGGCACTCGCATTTGCGCCCGTATTCACGATTTCCGCCAACGGGCTGCTGAAATTTCTGACAATAGTTCTTGAAATTCTGATTTTTGCATACTGGTATCTGATAACATTCGGTCAGTGCGGCGGTTTTTTGCGCGCTTATACGCCGACAGACATTCTTAAATCGCTGCTTGTCCCGTTCGGAAGCTTCGGAAACGTTTTCGGAGCCATGACCGCACCATTAAAAAAATCCGCAGCCGGGAAACGTGCGCTTTATATTTTCTTGGGCTGCGTCGCCGCCGTTATCCCAACGGCATTAGTGTTAATAATGCTGCTTAACGCTGACGACGCGTTTTCTCAGTTTGTCGTTTATCTTTTCTCCGGAATCGGAGAATCGGCGGTAAGAAATATTTTAATTCTTCTGATTTCCGTTCCGTTCACCATGTACATTTTCGGAATGATATACACTGCATGCACCAACCGCTGCCGCGGCTTCATGACCGACGCCTCGGTTGAACGCTTCAACTGCGCCGTCAGCATTGCCCCCGCCCCGTTTCTCTGCGCGCTGACAGCTCCGCTCTGCATAGTATATGTTCTGTTCTTCATTTCGCAGGCAGGCTACTATCTCGACGCTTTTTCCGGAATAATCACAACCGGATTCTCCGCCGCAGAATACGCCAGACAGGGATTTTTCGAGCTTTGCCGCGTGTCGGTGATAAACGCCGCCGTTATTGCTCTTTCGGCTGTTATATCAAAAAAACAAGACGGAAAAACTCCCGTCCCGGTTCGCATAATGTGTTCCATACTGTCTTTATTTACGCTTATGCTCATTGCGACCGCGCTCCGCAAAATGGTTCTCTATATCCAAAATTACGGCCTCACCCTCAAACGTATTTACACAAGCTGGTTCATGCTGCTTCTGGCCGTAATATTCATTCTGATAATAATCAAACAGGTCACGCGCAGACTGCCTTTTGTAAAAATCGCGGCTGCGGCGTTCGCCGTTATGTTCGCGCTGCTCGTATACAGCGACGTTGACGCGCTGACGGCGCGCACAAATATAAATATGTACAAAAGCGGTCATCTGGAAACGCTTGACATAAGCGCCATGAGCGAGCTTTCCGATTCGGCAGTACCGTTTGTCGCGGAGCTTACAAAAGACGAACAGCTGAAAACAGAGGCTTGGACATACTGCTGTGATTCAAGATATGTGAAGTACAAATATCATGACGCCGGCTTAAGCTCGTTTAATTTTGCAAAACTGCGCGCTGTAAATGCGCTTCGTGACATCGGATTAGAGGTCAATATCCGTATACGCTTTTGGGATTAAGATAATTTTTTTTACCCCGACGGTAAATAAAACATATACGGCGCGGTCAAAAAATGACCGCGCCGTATATGTTTTAATAATTATCTTTCGGGATATCGTTTTCCGGGATCGGGTTTGCCGTTTTTCGGCGGCTCTCCTTCTCTGTGCGGCATACCGTTCATCGGGGGCATCCCTTCCCTGCGCGGCATTCCGTTCATCGGAGGCATTCCTTCTCCGCGCGGCATACCCTCCATCGGCGGCATTCCGCCGGCAGGCTGAGCATCCGATACTTCTCCGCCGTTTTTTTTAGTTCCGCCCTCTTCGTCGTCGACACTTGACAAATATCTTGACGCCTGGGTTGTGAAGAGCTCATAGTATCTTCCCTTTTCCGCCATAAGCTCCCTGTGATTGCCGACTTCAATCATTTGTCCGTATTCCAGCACAATGATTTTTGACGCGACGGTCGCGCTAGACAGTCTGTGTGAAACGAATATTGTCGTTTTATCCTTGCGCAGTTTGTCAAACTGACCGTATATCTCCTGCTCGGCAATCGCATCAAGCGATGCGGTCGGCTCATCAAGAATCAGTATGTCGGAGTCGGAATAGAACGCGCGGGCAACCGCAAGCTTCTGCCACTGTCCGACCGAAAGCTCTGTTCCGTTGTCCTCAAATATACGCATAAGCGGCGTGTCGTACTTATCCGAAAGCTTATCTATGAATTCGTCTGCGTTCGCCTGCTCAGCAGCCTTTTCGATATCTTCGGGCAAAGGCTCCTTGTCGATATCTCCGAAAGAAATGTTTTCGTTTACGTTGACTGCATACTTGCCGAAATCCTGGAATATGATTCCGAACAATTTATACAGCTCCGCGGTATCGTAATCCCTGATATCTCTGCCGTCAAGCAGAATTCTTCCTTCGGTCGGATCGTAAAGACGTGTAAGCAGCTTTATCATTGTTGTTTTTCCGGCGCCGTTAAGCCCGACGAGCACAACCGATTCGCCCGCTTTTATCGTTACGCTGAGATCCTTTATTACATCGCGCTCCGTTCCGGGGTAGCGGAAGGAAACGTGCTCGAATACAATTTCGTGTCCAACGTGACGTTCCGGCTTAACCGGCTCCGCAAGCCTCGGCACAATTGTTTTTTTCTCCGCCATGAATACAATCATGTTGTCGATAAACAGCGTGCCCTCATAAATCGTGGCGGTTATGGTTATAAGCGACGCAACTCCGCTCGCGATTGAGTTAAGCGCGCCGGTATAAAGCGAATAGTCGCCTATCTGCATGGCTCCTTCCGCAACGCCCTTGGCAATATATAAAAACAACAAACAGCGCACGACAGACGTAACCGCGGTAATAATTATGTCCCACACGCCTTCTGAGACGAAAAGCTTTTTAAGTCCCTTGAAATAGTTTTCAAACGTTTTTTTATACCTTCCGATGAAGACGTCTGCAAGTCCGAAAATTCTGATTTCCTTCGCCATGTCCTTATTTGTAATAAGGTCGGAAAAGTACGACAGCTTACGTCGGTCCTTGGAGCGACGACGTACATACATGAAATTCTTACGTCTGAAAATAAATGTAAGCAGCGCCGACGGAACCGCCATTGCGAATACGATAAACGGCGCGACGGGACTGACCGCCCAAAGTATAGTGATAAACGACAGCATACTTATGACCGTGCTGACCAGACTGAACGTCGCGTTCATTATCTGTATCGGACGGTTGCCGGCCTCGTTGGACGCGTTCTCGAGCTTTTCGTAGAAATCAGGACGGTCAAAACCGGCAAGATCGATGTCCTTTGCCTTGTTCATAATTTTGACCTTGATATGATTGACCACAATTTCTCCGTTAATGCGGGAAATAATGTTGTTTACGCTCGTCACGAGACTGTTAAAAAAAATGTATGCAAACTGTAAAATCAGACAGAACATTACATTTCCGAACTCGCTCGGCAGTCCATTTACTGCCGCCGTGTACGCGGACGCAAGAGAATTAAGCAGCGCGGCGGAAATGTACGCCCCTATGACAGGCATAACACCGTTGAATACCGACATGAACAGCATAAGAAACAGTATCCACGGTTTGGCTTCCCAAACCAGTTTGAAAATATAAAACAAACGGTAGAAGAAGCCGCCGAAAAGTTTTTTAAGGTATCCCGGAAGCTCCCGAATATTCTTCGGCTTCTCGGGTTTGAGCTTATCTGTTGTTTTGTTTGAAAACGCTCCGGGGGGCGGTCCGAATCCTCCAGGTCCTGGACCCATAATGTTTCACCTCTTTGTTTTTGATTTACCGGCTGCTCCGCCGTCCGCCTCAAAATAACGGAACCAGACAGAATCCGATGCAGAAAACGCATTGTTTTAGCCTTTTCAAACATTATACCATACTTATTTTCGAAATGCAATAGAATTAGTTTATTTACTAACTAATTTTTTAAGTAAAATAGCTTTCGATGTTTTTCTCATCATCTTCGTTTTCGGGAATTGTCGCAGAATAACGGAGTACAAGCTCCTCCTCCTCGCGGCAGCAAACGCTTTCGCAAAGCTCAAGGGGAAAATACGGCAAACCGGTCAGCCGGTCAAGCTCGGCTCTCCTTCTTCGGCAGGCGGCGCGTGATACGTTGAAGCACCCGAAAAGCGTGTTTTCATCCGCCCTGCTGCCGTTTTTATGCTCAATACATAAGATTAACGGAATCGGAATCAGAAGATATGAAGCGAAAATGTCCGCTTCCCTTTCTTCCCGCTCCCGGTCCGCGCTGTGTCCCAAAACAACATGCCCCGCTTCGTGGGCAATAGTCCAGTTCAGGCGGCGCAGGTTTTTCACCGCTCCGTTATAAAGAATCAAAGACATCGAACCGTATTTTACCGTAAGCCCGTCGGGTATATATGAATCCGGACGCATAATAGGCTCGCCTGTCCTAGCCTGATAATCGGAATACGTTCCGAGCGCCGCGCTGCCTCCGAGCCTGAGCCGACGCATATCGGCAAGCGACATACCGACATAGTCAACAAAATCCTGAGACAGCAAAAGCCGCGCCGCTTCACGGCGTATTGTCACGCAGTCAATCATTTTTTTTGCCGGCTCCCTTGATACGCAGGTAAATATCAAGATTTTTTTTGAAATTTTCAACAAGTTCGTCGTGATCCTTCGGAGATAGGCGCTTTGCTTCACGAAGCATGAGGACGAGTTGTCTTTCGGATTCGTCAACCTGTTCGCCGGAGTCGTCGCTCCCAAGCAGGTACGCGGGAGACACGCCGAAATAGTCGGAAAGTTTTTTAAGATTTTCAGCGGAAGGGTCGCGAAGCCCCTGCTTCCACTCGTAAACAATACTTTTAGGTATTCCGAGATCTCTTGCAACACGCAGCGGATTTGTTTTGTTGCTTTGCAGAAGCTGAGAAAAAATGTCGCTGAACATTTATTGCACCTCATAAATTTGAAATTATTGAGAAAATGTATTGACATTTCCGATTTTTCGGAATATAATTAACATCAGAAAGGCTTTGGTCAGTAAATTCCACCTGTTTATTATATTACATTTTTCAAGTTTTGTCAACAAATATTTCCGAATTATCGGAGAAAGGTCTCTTAATAGTATGGACGAAAGAATACAGGCTGCAATCAAAAAACTTAAATCTTCAAAGGCCACAGAAAACGCGGCAAAAAGCGCCGCAGAAGAACTGGCCTCCGCGGACCTGCTCATACAGGCGCTTGAACGCCGTGCCGGAGATCTTGCGTCCGGCATGGAAACGGAATATATCAAAAAGTTAAAATCCCAGCGGGAAGAGCTATACGCAAGATATTTATACTGCTCCGCAAAAAGGCGTTCAATCCAGCGGGCGCTTAACTCGCTTGATGAAGCCGAAAAAACGGTGCTCGAAGTTTTTTACCGGGACAAACCGTCGGACGCGCACTGCCTTGACATACTTATGGAACGGCTTGGGTACGAAAAAACTCAGATTTATCGTATCAGAGCCGCCGCGCTCACAAAATTTACTGAACATTTGTTCGGAATAGCGGACTGATTGTCCGACGAAAAACTTTTTCTGCGGCATTTCGACATATTCTGTCAACTTTCGGAAAATTCCGACATATTTCCCGATTGTCCGGCAGGATACGTTTTTTTGTTCAATACGAAAAAACCCAAAAATGATTTTTTTCAACTCGGTTTAACTTAAAGAACAACAAAAAATCAGCAAATCGGCTAATTTTGCAGATTTGCTGATTTTGGTGAAACAAGCGCGCCTACGAATCTGAAATTTTATGTGATAACATGAACGCGGCGTCTTGCATCTGGTGACCCGTAGGGGAATCGAACCCCTGTTTCCGCCGTGAGAGGGCGGCGTCTTAGCCTCTTGACCAACAGGCCGTATAATCGCCTTTGAGCGGTAATAAGTATATCATATTTTTATTTAAAGTGCAATAGTCTTGCGGAATTTATTTATTAATTTTTTATGAACGCCTTGTTTATTGACAAACATCATAACCGGACTTATAATTAAAACAAATATAAATTAAATTAAAAATAAGAAAGGTAAGGCGACGAAAAATGAAAAATATCGGAATTCTCGGATTTGCCCATGGTCATGTAATGAGCTTCGGGAACGTATGGAAAGAGAACCCTTCTTTGGGAATAAAGATTGCTTACGGCTGGGATCATGACGAATCGAGAGCTGCCGGCTGCTGCGAAAAACTCGGCGCAGTCCCTGCGGCCTCTGTTGAAGAGCTTCTTTCAAAGGACATTGACGCAGTCGTAATTTCATCTGAAACCGCTTACCACGCCGAACTAGTTGAGGCTGCCGCGAACGCCGGAAAGGCAATTATTTGCTATAAACCTCTTGCGCTGACGCTTAACGAAGCCGACCGTATCGTTGAAGCGGTCAACAAAAACCATGTTCCCTTCACCGCCGGCTTTCAGATGCGCGTCGATAAACAAAATCTGAAGATAAAAGAACTTGTCGATTCCGGCAAACTCGGAAAATGCTTTTATTTCAGGCGCCGTCACGGACTTAACACGCACGAATGGGGCGACCTTTCACAGCTCTGGCATTTCAGCAAAGAACTCAACCGCGACATTTTCGCCGACGATTCGTCGCACCCTCTTGACCTGGTGAATTTTATTTTCGGCGCTCCCGAATCGGTATACGCCGAGCTCTCGTCTCCTTTAAAAGGCATTGAAAACGGAAACGGAGCCGTGATTATGCGCTATCCCGACGGTATGCTCGCAGAAGTTTCCTGCTGCTTCTCATGCTGCGCTGCCGAAATCACAACCGAAGCTTATTTTGAAAAAGGCTCCATACAGCAGTATTTCGGCGACGCGCCATCCTGCCGCGCCGAACACAACACAGACCGCGGCCTTGTTATATTCAATTCTCAGGACAAGGCATGGACTCCTTTTGACATAAAATCTCCCATCAGTCACGGAGAACGAATAATCAATCAGGCGTATGATTTCGCGGATTTTCTTTACGGCAGACGCGGACCGATATGTACGGCCGAAGAAGCCCGCGTATCGCTCAAAATGGTTCTTGCATGTTATGTTTCGTCAAGAGAAGGCAGACGCGTCTCTCTTTGCGACCCGGCGCTCCGAAACGTGTAAAACTTGACAAATAAACACTCCCGTGATAGAATATACTCCAAATAATTCAATAGGAATTTCCATGAGGTGTTAAAAATGAAAAAACGCGGATTCAGAAAAACCATTGCTGCGCTGCTCATTTTTACGGCGATTGTAATGAGCCTTTTTTCATGCGCAGGAGACGAACTGCCCGCGGTTGTCACCAAAGGCTTGCCCGACGAGGACAGCTCAGGGACAATTACTGCCAATGGCTTCGTATACACGCTTTACAAAACATACGCCGAGCTGACGGCGTATAAAGGCAGTGAAACCGTGCCGGTTATTCCGGACCAAATCGAGCTCAAGCCCATCATGTCGATCGGAGCCTCCGCGTTTCAGGGCAATAAAAACATAACCGAGGTAAAGCTTCCCGCCCTGCTCAGACAAATCAAAAAGCACGCGTTCGACGGCTGCGAAAATCTGACTGTAATAAATCTTCCGGGAACGCTTGAATCCATAGGCGACTACGCCTTCAAAGAATGCGGATTTTCTTCAATCGATCTTCCAGAAAGTCCTGCGTCGATCGGCAAATATTGTTTTTATGAGAGTAAGCTTGAACACATAGACATTCCTTCGGGCATATCGCGCGCCGGAAAATACGCGTTCTACGGATGCCACTATCTCAAATCGTTTACACTCCCCCCGAGAATGACGGAAATTTCGGACAAAATGTTCTATAACTGCACTTCGCTTGAAGAAGTGACGCTGCCCGACACGGTTACAAAGATCTGCGACTACGCATTCAGCGGATGCTCCTCTCTGAAAACGCTTACAATTTCAAACAGCGTAACGTCAATCGGAAACGGAATAATCGTCGGTTGTCCTTCGGCGGTAATAATCGCAAAAGAAGGATCATTCGCGGCAAAATACGCTCAGAACAACAACTATTCGCTTGAAACAACAAAATAACAGTCAACACATACGACTGTCTTTCATATGATAAAACTGAAAGGAACAAAAAATGAAAAAAACAAAAGTATGGGCACACAGGGGTGCATCGGCATACGCTCCTGAAAACACGCTTGAAGCATTCGCGCTTGCGATAGAAATGAAAGCCGACGGAATTGAAATCGACATTCGTAAAACCAAGGACGACCTGCTTGTCGTATGTCACAACCATATAATAGACATAACTTCAAACGGCAGCGGAATGATTTCCGAAATGACCTACGCAGAGCTTTGCGAATACGACTTTTCAAAGGGCCGCGAAGGCAAGTACAACCACAAGGTGCGCATTCCTCTGCTTGCCGAGGTATACGACCTGCTCAGACCGACTTCGCTTGAGCTCAACACCGAGCTGAAGACATGGGATCCCAAAACGCTCGAACTTCTCGCAAAACTTCACAATGAGAGCGGCATGGCCGAAAGAGAAATGTTTTCATGCTTTAATCACGAGGCCTTTATTGAACTCAGAAAGCTGATTCCGGATCTCCGCGACGGACTGCTCTACGAATCGAAAACCGGCGACGAGCTTCCTTGGGATCACGCTGCCCGTCTCGGCGCATATGCGCTCCATCCTCACACAAGCGGCGTGTATATGTATGACGATTATGTAACAAAATGCCACGAGAACAATATCGCCATAAACGTATGGACTCCCGACGGTGAAGACGAGCTCCGCCGCCTTACCGAAATGGGCGTAGACGGATTGATCACAAACCGTCCTGACGTAGCTCTGAAAATCGTTAATAATGTTGCCTGAGCTTTTGTGCCCGGCAGGCAATCCGGAAAAACTCGACGCCGCGCTGAGCTACGGAGCCGACGCGGTCTATCTCGCCGGCGAAGCGTTCGGAATGCGCGCCGCAGCGGACAATTTTTCAACAGAGCAGATTTTTGAGGCGGCAAAAAAAGCGGCTTCGCTCGGCAAAAAAATATATGTAACCGTGAACACTATGCCTCACGGCGATGAATACGGTATGCTTGAGGAATACTTCGACTCGCTTCGCGGGAGCGGCATATCGGCTCTCATCGTTGCTGATCTCGGAGTCATATCTCTTGCCAAAGAAATGCTTCCCGACGTTGAACTTCACGTTTCAACTCAGGCAAGCGTCGTGAGCGCGCGCACCTGCGAGCAGTATCTGAAACTCGGATGCCGCCGCGTTGTGCTCGCTCGCGAGCTTACTCTGAATGAAATCAGACGTATACGGAGAGAAACCTCGCGAGAGCTTGAGCTTGAAGCGTTTGTGCACGGCTCCATGTGTATTTCATACAGCGGCCGCTGTCTGCTGTCAAATCACTTCACTGGACGCGACGCAAACCGCGGAAGATGCGCTCAGCCCTGCCGGTGGGGATACAGACTCTTTGAAATTGAAGAGGAAAAACGTCCGGGAGACCGTTTGGGTCTGGTCGAAACCGACCGCGGCACGTTTATCATGAGTTCGCGCGATATGTGTATGATCGAACACATACCGGAACTTTGCGAAGCGGGGATAGACAGCCTGAAGATCGAGGGCAGGATGAAGAGCGTCTATTACACCGCAATCACGGCCAACGCTTACCGTATTGCGCTCGACTCATATTCGTCGGATCCGGCCGCATACCGTTTCGATCCTATATGGATGCGCGAGCTTGAAAGCGTAAGCCACCGCGAATACTGCACCGGCTTCTATTTCGACCGTCCGGAAACAGACGCAAAAACAACGACAAACCTCGGTTATGTCAGAGATAAAGCCTACCTGGCACGCGTCATCGCCTACGACAGGCTGACCGGACGCGCTGAGTTTGAGCAGCGCAACAAACTTTGTCTTAACGATACGGTTGAGCTGATCTCGCCCGGAAAACCCGGAAGGGCGTTTGTTGTATCGGATATGAAAAACGCGGACGGCGAACTTATCGAATCCGCTCCGCATCCCCTCATGCACTTTACTCTCCCGGTACCGTTTGAAGTGCGACCGGGAGATATACTCAGAGGCGGCTGATTCCGCTTCTCAAATCAACAAAGAAGGAACAAGCCTCAACATGAATATAGCTGTTATTGCCGGAGGACTCAGCCCCGAAAGAGACGTTTCGCTTTCCTCCGGAAGTCTTATTGCAAATTCGCTTATGCGTTCGGGCCATAGCGTCGTACTCATCGACATATGCAAAAAAATCGACCCGGATTCTCCCGACGCAGCGTTTTCCGCGTCCCGTACATATTCGTATACGGTTCCGGAAACCGAACCGGATCTCGAAGCAATACGCCATGAAAACAACTGCGGGCGTGCGTTCGTCGGGGACGGAGTCGTTGAAATATGCAGACGCGCCGACCTCGTTTTCGTTGCGCTGCACGGAGCCTGCGGAGAAAACGGTCAGATTCAGGCGCTCCTTGACGCATACGGCATACGGTACACCGGTTCGCCTTATTCGGGCTGTCTGCTTGCGATGAACAAGCACCTGACAAAACGTATTGTCGAAGGAACAGGGGTAAAACTCGCGGAGTCGGCAGCCGTACCTCTTGTAAGGGCGCGCGAAACCGCGATTATGCTCGGCTTTCCGTGCGTCATGAAGCCCTGTTCATGCGGTTCAAGCTGCGGAGTTTCAATCATTAACAGTGAAAACGAGCTTGAGGACGCCATTTTGCTCGCAGCAAAATACGAAAAAACCGTCATGATTGAGCGTTTCATACGCGGACGCGAATTTTCCTGCGGCGTGCTTATGGGAAAAGCGCTTCCGGCTATTGAAATCATTCCCAAAACCGGATTTTACGATTATAAAAACAAGTATCAGAAAGGCTGCACGAACGAGATATGCCCCGCCGCGCTGACATCGGCACAGGAAAAAGCCATAGAAGAAGCGGCGCTTACTGTACACAACGCGCTCGGGCTTGGGACCTACTCCCGCTCGGATTTTATTCTCGATGAAAAAACCGGCGATTTCTGTTTTCTTGAAGTAAACACTCTTCCGGGCATGACGCCGACCAGTCTGCTTCCCCAGGAAGCGGCGGCAGCAGGAATATCCTACGACGAGCTTTGCAGCTCAATAGCTGCCGAAGCGCTTAAAAATTCATAAAATAATCCGGCACGCTGACCGTACGTTTAAAGGACGTAAAGCAAACCGGACACAAAACAAACAGAAAATAAAAAGGTGGGGCATTAATGAAAAAACTCAGAATCGGAGCCGCGTTCTTATCTGTATTAATTCTGTTTTCGGTTCTGACCTCATGCGCTTATATCGGAGATATCGCCGGAACGATTATCGACGCTGCGATTGAAAACGTAAGCACGGACGATAATGCAAACATTCCGGATTCAAAAGAAGACACAAGCGGCGCAGCGGATTCTCAAACAGAATCTCAGTCCGAGCCTCGTCAAACCGAAGAAGCAGGAAAGCTGCCCGATGAAAACGGCGTATATACGTCAAAAGATGACGTGGCGCTGTATATTCGGACCTTTAACAAGCTTCCGGGCAACTTCATCACCAAAGAGCAGGCGCGCGCGCTTGGCTGGAGCGGCGGAGGACTCGATAAATACGCAAGCGGAAAATGTATAGGAGGCGACCGTTTCGGCAATTATGAAGGTCTGCTGCCGAGAAAAAGCGGGCGCATCTATTACGAATGCGACATAGACACGCTCGGAGAGCCGTCGCGGGGCGCAAAACGTATCGTCTTTTCAAACGACGGGCTGATCTACTATACGGAAGACCATTACCAAACCTTTACTCTGATATACGGTGAAAAATGAACATATTAGAAGTAAAAATCGACGGACGCAGGATGAAAACAAAGGAACTCGCACATGAGTACTTGTCAAAAAAGCGCTGTTTCCCCAAGCATTACGGAAAAAATCTGGACGCGCTTTACGATGTTCTGACTTCGCTTCGCGATGTTCGGATAGATATAGTTTTTGCCGGAAGCATAACCGCAAACCTCGGAGATTACGGTCAGGCTATGCTCGACGTATTCCGTGACGCCGGAGAAAACAACGAATTTCTGTCCGTCAATATAAAATAAAAATAACCTTATGAGCGGCTATCAACCAGAGCCGCTCATTTTTTAATTTATTTTTCGAATTTAATTGA
>JAQXSY010000037.1 GCA_029219205.1 Bacillota bacterium
AGTATAAATCAGGCCATTTTCGGATTCTGACGGGCTTGCAGAGGAAACGACCGGCGTTAAAAAAAGAGCTATTGTAAGCGCAATAAACAGCGATTTAAACAATTTCATAATCCTGCTCCCAAATAATCGTATTCCCATAATATACTTATTATAGCATTTCCCGATACGATATACAACCTCTTTCGTACCGTGACAGCAAATTTTACATTTATGCAATAAATCGCGACACCTAAGCCGACAAAATTGTTCAGCGCGTACCGACATAAAACTCATGGCAAAAGGCGTATAATTTATTTGTAACAAAGAATGAAAGGTGCGCTGTGCTTTATGGACGTCATAATATACGGTGACGTACTTTTTCTGATAAATTTTTCAATGGACTATCTTTCATTATTTATTGTCTCCAAACTGCTGCACAGACAAACGGCCGTTTTGCAGATGTTGTTGTCTGCTGCCATCGGAGCAATATACGGAGTCGCCGCGGTTGTGCTTGAAGGCTCGCTTTGGCTGGGACTTCTTATTAACATTGCCGTTTCGCTGCTGATGTGCTATATTGCTTTCGGTAAACAGCTGTTAAGATGTACGGCGTTGTTTTATACTGTCGGATTTGTTCTAGGCGGATCGGTTACGGCGGTGTTTTCGCTTATAAACCGAATGAGAGGCGAGGGACAAATTTCAGTAAACGGCGGAGTGGTAACTCTGCCCGGAGAAATACCGCTTGGCTGGATGGCGGCAACCGCTTTGGTCACAGGCGCAGCCGCCGTCCTGGGCGGACGATTTGCTGCTCTGAGGAAAGCGGCTTCAATTGTAAAAGTATGCGTAAGCGACGGCGGGCGCAGCGTGACCTTCAGCGCTTTGACCGACAGCGGCAATATGCTGCGCGAGCCGATCGGCGGAGCGCCGGTGATCGTTCTTTCGTCCGAGCGTCTGATGAGTCTGCTTCCCGATGACCTAAGGCCGGTGTTTGGCGAAAACGGTATCGGAAAAGTAGATGAAATTGATATAACAAAATTGAGAAAGGTAAGATTTATTCCGGCAGAAGGTGTATGCGGAACCGGGGTTATGGTCGGATATATGCCGGACCTTGTTGATATCGGCGGAATAAAAAAGACGGCGTGCATCGCGTCCGCCGGTCCGGGAAAAGAATTCAGCGGATGCGAAGCGATAATACCGTCTGTTCTTGTTTAATATGGAGGTGTAAAAATGTCATTGTTCAGCATCCTTAGACGTATGCTTGAGATTATTATCAGAAAGCGCGGAGAGATATACTACATAAACGGACCGGAAACGCTTCCTGCTCCGCTTGGCGCAGAGGAGGAAGCAGACGTTATTTCAAGACTTGAAGGCGAGCCGGAACTGCGCGGTACGCTTATCGAACACAATCTGAGACTTGTCGTTTACATAGCCAAAAAATTTGAGAATACAGGCGTTGGCATAGAAGACCTGATATCTATCGGCACAATCGGGCTTATAAAAGCGATAAACACGTTCAAAGCGGATAAAAATATCAAGCTTGCCACATACGCGTCTCGCTGTATCGAGAACGAGATACTGATGTACATTCGCAAAAGCGGAAATCAGCGTGCGGAAATGTCGATAGACGAGCCGTTAAGCACAGATTGGGACGGAAATGAGCTTCTTTTGTCTGATATAATCTGCGGTGACGAGGATGCCGTTTACCGCGACATGGAGTATTCCGAAGACAGGCGTACGGTAGCTGAGGCGGTTGAACGTCTGAGCGAACGAGAAAAAACAATCATTAAGCTCAGGTTCGGTCTGGGAGGCGGCAAAGAGCTTACTCAGAAAGAAGTCGCCGACAGACTTGGAATATCCCAGTCATACATATCGCGTCTGGAAAAGCGGATTATGACCAGACTTAAAGGAGAGATTGCCGGAAAACTTTGATTTATTTTGTGCCTGTTGAACCAAATCCGCCTTCGCCGCGCTCGGTTTCATCAAGGGAGGCTGATTCCGTGAACACTGCCTGTATAGCGGGAACTATCATTAGTTGGGCAATACGGTCGCCACTTTCTATGGTCTGATCGACTCCGCTGTTGTTGATAAGCGCGACAAGCAGTTCTCCGCGGTAGTCGCTGTCAATAACGCCGATTCCGTTTGCAAGCGCCAATCCGCGTTTGTACGCCATTCCGCTTCGCGCGCAAATAAGGGCAACGTACTCCGGAGAAGGCAGCGCTATTGCGAGACCGGTCGGAATAAGAACTCGTTCGTTTGGTTTAATAATTACCGGCGCGTCAAGCAGAGCTTTGAGATCGCATGCCGCAGAGCCGGGCGTGGCGTATACAGGAGGCTCGGCGCCTTTTCGAAGTATGCAGAATTTGACCGTCATGAAAACAACATCCTCTCATTTAATTCTTTTAACCGGATCTTTCGGAATAACTTTATGCTGATATGCGTATATAATGCGAAGAATTTCGCCCCGGTCTTCTGTTGTAAAAATGAAATGGCGCTCGGCTATACCGGCGTCTTTTAAACGGTCCGGCTGGTCCGCCATGTAAATCGGCACGCTGTTGTATATCAGCTCCCGGCCGTTTTCCAGGAAAACAGGGAACCTTACGCCGCGTGAATCCCGAAGTTCGCGGAGACCGGTGCGCCGTTCAAGCAGCATCAGCGGAAGTCTTCCGTAGACAACGGCGCTTTTTTGCGGTGCGTTATCCGTGGAAAAACAAATGTCACGCATCTGAGGAAGGTTAAGCTCGGGTGAAACGAGCAGCGAGCTGATGCCGAGCGAAGCATAGTAGTCGGCCGATTTTGAATTTGTGACGTTGAGACGAAAATCGCCGTGCGGTATGAGTCCGAATTCGTCTGCAAGCGAAAAATGTCCTATGTTGCCAATCAACGCGTGCGACGCGCCTTTTTTTACGGCTTCTTCGAGCATGCGCTTAATTTGTTCGCGTTCGGAATCGAAAATTACCGGAGGAATTACAACTCCGTCCGGCGCGGGAGAATCAGGCACTCGTTTTCCGCAGAAGGCGTCGAGCGGAAGATAGATATGTTCAAAGTAATCTGTTGCGGGAATCTGAGAGGCAGTTCTGAATCTTGCCGTGAAAATCGGCTTTGACGAAAGCGGTTTCCCGCGCGAAAACATTCCGGCGCTGTCGGGAATGCTTACGCTGCCGCGGCTTAACTCGATAACCGGTAAGCGCTTTACGGCTTTCGGTATGGCGGTTTGACCGGACTTTTTTGATTCTGCAATATTTTCGTCCGATCTGACTCCGAGCATTGACGCTCCGATGGTTTTTGTATAATAGCCGTCTGTAAAGCCGCCGCGTGAAAAAAGTTTTGCGAGAGAATCAAATTCTTCGTCCGAGGCGGCGCGTCTTTCGTCGAGCAGACGTCGGTATGCCGACGTAACTCCGTAGACATACGCCGGACTTTTCATTCTGCCTTCAATTTTCAGCGACGCCACGCCGCTTTCGAGTATTTTCGGGATGTGGCGCGCAAGGCACATATCTTTGAGGCTTATTGGATAAGAGCCGTTATAAGGCATACGGCACGGCTGTGCGCATTCTCCTCTGTTTCCGCTTCTTCCTCCGAGCATTGAACTCATAAGACACTGTCCGGAGCAGGAAACGCAGATTGCGCCGTGGACAAACATTTCAACCTCCACTCCCGAAGAAACAAGCGTTCTAATGTCTTCCGAGCTCATTTCACGCGCGCAGACGACGCGTTTGAATCCGATGTCTTTAAGTCTGAGCGCTGCTTCCACCGAGTGGACGGTAACCTGGGTGCTGGCGTGAAGCTCCATCTCGGGAATATATCTGCGAATCAGGCTTATAAGTCCCATATCGGTTACGATAAGAGCGTCCGCTCCTGTTTCATAGAGAAAACCGGCATATTCAAGCGCGCTTTTCAGCTCGCGGTCGAACAACAGGGTATTCAGAGTGACGTACATTCGGACGCCGAAGCTGTGACACTTTGCAACGGCTTCGGCAAGAGCGGCACGATCGAAATTTTTAGCGTTCATGCGCGCGTTGAACATTGTTCCTCCGAGGTAAACTGCGTCTGCCCCTCCGGATATCGCTGCGTCAAGAGCTTCGGGCGAGCCGCATGGCGAAAGCAGCTCGGGAAGTTTATCTGTCATTGTCAAGCTTCCTCCTGAGTTCCTCGTTTTGGAGTTTGAGCTCGTTTAATTCATCCTCCAGCTTGATTTTATCGTTAAGGTAATCGAGAGCGCAAATGATTGCAGCTTCGAGACGCGAGTAACGCTTGTTGAGCATGACCGTATCGGTTATCCTTCTGTCTATAATCCGTGTGAGATGTTCGACATATTCTCCTTTTTCATCTGTAATAATCGATATTTCCGTTCCGGCAATTTTAACAATATATTTTTCTTTCATTAACGAGTTCTCCATTGTAAAAAGGTGTTGAAAAATTGGATATAATAATATATAATAATTATACAATAAAATATCTGATTTTAAAAGGGATATTGCAAAAAATCTTCGTGAAAAAACTTCCGGGCGGAGCCGGGAGAAAGGAACTGTTAAATGACTGAATTTTGCAATGCAAAACGAATTGTTTTAAAAATCGGAACATCTTCGCTTACATACGAGACGGGCAGGTTCAACCTTAACCGTATAGAGAAGCTGGTCAGAGTTTTGTCTGATCTGAGAAATTCCGGAAGGGAAGTTGTTCTTGTAAGCTCCGGCGCGGTGACGGCCGGCATATCAAAGCTCGGACTCAATCACAGACCTAAAAGCCTGCGCGAGAAGCAGGCAACCGCAGCCGTCGGACAATGCGAGCTTATGCGTCTTTATGATAACTATTTTGATATGTACGGACACACGGTCGGTCAGGTGCTTTTAACCGGAGAAACTATCAGACGTGAAAAGGCTCGCATAAACGCAGAGAACACTTTCAGTATGCTGCTTTCGTACGGCTGTATTCCGATCGTAAATGAAAACGATACCGTTTCAAGCGAAGAGCTTGAGGCGATTGCAACCTTCGGAGACAACGACCGGCTTTCGGCATATGTTGCGGTGCTCTGCCACGCCGATGTTCTTGTTATACTAAGCGATATTGACGGTCTGTATGACAGCGATCCTCGCAAAAACCCGGATGCGAAAATTATCCATGAAGTTGAAAAAATTGACGAAAAGATTTTGTCTTTCGGAGGCGGAGCCGGAAGCGAAAGAGGAACCGGAGGAGTTGCCGCAAAGCTTGAAGCGGCAAAAATTACCTGCACCAACGGCATAACGACGTACTTGCTCAGCGGCGAGAATCCGGGAATTCTTTACGAGCTTGACGAAGGAAAATGCCCCGGAACGGTATTTAAAACCTATGACGCCTGAAAAACTCGGAAAAACAGCGGTCGAGGCGCTGAAAATGATTTATCCGGAAGGAGTTTGCTTGCTTGAAGGCGGCGGAGACCCGTTCAGGCTTTTGGTTATGGCTTGTCTTTCCGCACAGTGCACCGACGCCAGAGTAAACGCAGTTTCAGTTGGACTTTTTGAAAAATATCCAAACGCTGCCGCAATGTCACAGGCGCCCGTCGGCGAAATTGAAGATGCAATCAGATCGTGCGGTCTCTACAAAACCAAAGCCAAGAATATTAAAGAGCTGTCAAGAATTATAACAGAGGAATTCGGCGGAAAAGTTCCCGATACAATGGAGGGGCTGCTCAGATTGCCGGGAGTCGGGCGTAAGGTTGCAAATCTTATTCTCGGAGACGTATACGGTAAGCCCGGCATAGTTGCCGATACTCACTGTATAAGAATTTGCGGCAGACTCGGCTTTTACGGTGAAGACGAAAAAAATCCGCTCAGAGTCGAGAGAATTCTGACTCCTCTGATTGAAGCGTCTGAACAGTCTGGATTTTGTCACCGTCTCGTTCTTTTCGGAAGGGAATACTGCAGCGCAAGAAATCCGAGGTGCGAGGTATGCCCGATTTGCGGCTTTTGCCGCAGAGCGCAGGTAAAAACATATGAAAATCAATCGCCGGGCATGAAGGAATGATTTACGCAAAAAAATTATAAACAACGCGCAGATTCCGGTTGGTAAATGTACATAAACAGTTTATAAAAATATCCCGTCTGCCGGATTTTCGGTCGGCAGACGGGATATTTTTGAGTTATGATTTTTCAATGATTGTCAGGTTAATCGGCAATATGCCAGACTGTTCATAGACTATTTCCTGAATCTGAGCAATTTCGGAAGGCATCAGCCCCGTGGACGAAACGATTACGCTGCATGACGTTCCGCTGATAACCGCCACACAGTCATTGAATCCCTTTGATTTTACGAGAGTTTCGATGTTTGATTCGTTTTCAATGTCCGCGGCTATCTGGCTTATCTCGCTAAGGGCTTCTTTTTTTGCGTCGGGGGATGTTTCGGAGTTTTCAACAACAAGCTGGAGTACCTCCATAGCCTCGTCTCTCGCCCGACTGCGGCTTATCAGAGCGGACGCGAAATACGCGTCGGCTGCGGACGTTTTTTCGCCGTCTGAGCTTACATAGGTTGCGTTGCTCTTCGATTCGCTGACGGCGGAAGGGTCTGAGACGTCATTTTTGCTGTAATCCTTATAAAACAACGCAAAATTCAGATAAACGGCGACGCCGATAAGCAATACCGCAAGAACGATGGTCAGATTTCGTTTTCCGACTTTTCTGACTGCGTCTAAAGCGGCGTTTTTAATCTTTATAAAGTCTTCTTTTTTTGGTTTATACATAACCCGCTCCTCCAAAATATATTCATTACAGAATATATATGGCGAGCGGGTCTTTTTTATGCCGTGTGTTATTTGATTTCTATCTGCTCATCAATGATAATATTATTGATTTCGACATCGCCGTATTTTCCTATGAAGGGAATTTTGGCGTATATCTCGATTTTGTCTCCGACAAGCGCCTTTGTCTCATGCTTTGCAATTCCCATTGTATGCTGCTGTACCGTGAAATCCCTTATGCTCGGAATATCAAAGTTTATCTTATCGTTTCCTACGATAAGAGTACAGTCTTCGCGTTTGCTCATATCGAGAGAATAATAATCGAAATAAAGTTCAACCGTTACTGTTGCGAGACGGTTGCCGTTTTCGTCTTTTTCTCCGGTTTCAACGATAAAGCAGTTTGCGCGCATTTTCAGGTATTTTGTTCCCGTATTGCTTACAAAATACAACTCGCTGTTAACAGGATATTCGGGGAGCTCAACCGGTTTGGGAATCGGTGTGGTCGTGGTTTCCGGCGGTTCGGTAGTCTCGGGAGACGCGGTTGTTTCCGGAGGCTCGGTCGTTTCATCGGGACCGGTTGTTTCCGGCGGTTCGGTTGTCTCATCCGGACCGGTGCTGTTAGGATCTTCCGTGATTACCGGGGACTTCATATTAACGGTGAAATTGTCGAGAGTTATGGTGTCGCTCAGCGTCACAGTCTCAAGCTTGCTGCCGTTGAGTGTGCCGTTGAAATTCCAGAGCGCTTCAACCGGAATGTCTGCGGTTGTGCCGGGCACTCGGTATACTTTGAAGGTATACGTATAAAGCTTTTCGGTTTTTAATGTTTCGGTGTTTTCCCTTATGGATTTTGTCTTGAATTCAACTGTTTCGTCACCGACTTTGAGAGTGTTTTTTTCTCTGCTGCTGACCTTGAGGTTTCCGTTGTGCTCAAGGTTCAGTGTTACGGTAAGTTCAGCGTAATTATCGTTGGTATACTGTGTTGCCGTCCAGCTTACAGACAATTTAAGTTCGGTGCCCTTTGCGTCGGCGGCAACAATTTTTGACGTACACGAAACAATAATTATTGAAAGCAGCGCAGCAAGAAAAACAAATACCGCAACGGCAAAGACCGAAATCGAACGCCGTCTCCTGCGAACAACTTTATTATTCATTTAACAATTGGCCTTGCTTTTGCCGCAAGCGACAAACAGCTCCTTTCCTGATGGTAAATAATTTGAAAAATATTTTAGCATATTTTACATGATTAGTCAAGATAGGGCGTGTAAAATATATTTTATACGCTGTTCAAAGTGTATATTTGACGGAGGATGAATTTGTTTTGTTTCACCTCTCAGCGGTTTGTGCGGCAGTATTTATGTCGAAATCAAAACATTGGCTAATATTCACAAAATCAGACAATTTTTTTTGGCAAAAATGCCGTTGATTAATTTTTGCGTCTATGTCATGATATAGTAATCGGACAAAAAATCAAGCCCGATTATATTCATGAAACGGAGTATATAATATGATTAAAGTGGGAATTGTTGGCGCCAGGGGCTTTTCGGTAGTCGGCGCAATGAAAGCGATGCCAAACGACGTTGAGATAACTGCAATGTGCGATTTGGATGAGACATGTCTCGAACGCGCAAAAAACGAACTTAATCTGGCGGACAATCAGTGTTTTCGTATCTATGATGACATGATTGAAAAGGCCGATATTGACGCTGTGGTTATTTCCACGCCTATGCAGTGCCATGTTCCGCAGGCAATAACCGCCCTGCAGGCGGGAAAACACGTTATGTGCGAGGTTACCGCCGCAGTTTCCATGGATGAACTGTGGTGGCTGATTGAAAACGTAGAAAAATCAGGCAAAATTTATATGTATGCCGAAAACTACTGCTATATGCCGTCTGTGCAGCTTGTTCGTCAGCTTGTAAAAAAAGGTTTCTTCGGTGAGATTTATTACGGAGAAGGTGAATATACTCACGATTGTACTTCGCTGCGGAACTGGCACGGTAAGACCGGATGGAGAACCTACTGGCAGATGGGTACGCGCGGAGCGTTTTATCCGACGCATTCGCTCGGTCCGGTTATGCAGTGCTTTGAGGGAGACCGCATAGCTTCAATCGCATGCTTCAGCTCCGGAAATCACAACCCTTACGGGCTTCGCAATGATGACGTATCACAGGTAATGTGTCAGCTTGCCAGCGGAAAGCTGGTCAAGATTAGGGTTGACACAATTTCTCCCCGTCCGCATAATATGACCTATTATCAGATTCAGGGAACCAAGGGATGCTATGAGGCTCCTCGCGGACTTGGCGACGTTGCAAAGATTGCGGTTGCGACCGACGACAATCCGGGGGGATATAATGAGTGGCGTCCTCTTTCCGACTTCAACGATTTCCTTCCCGAAAGATACAAGAGCGGGGCCGGCGCCAACGCAGGACACGGCGGCGGAGATTACTACATCGTTGCGGATTTTATTGAGGCGATAAAATCCGGCGTTCAGCCCGAGCTTGACGTATATAAGGCGGCGGAATGGACGTCTGTCGCGCTTCTCAGCCAGCTTTCGGTTACAAACGGAGGCCGAATCATGGAGGTCCCGAATTTCCGTAAAAATATGCCGTGGGAAGAAAAAATTATTAAGCTTTAATCAGCAGGAAAAAAAGCAGGATTTTATTTGTCTGCTGCGAAGCCGTTCATTTTGCGCCGGAAGAGTTAAATATAAAAATTTTCCGAGATTCTTTAAAAACTCCGTGAAAACCGTTGCGGTCTTCACGGAGTTTTTATGCTTTTAAAATGAAGAAAAACATTCCGGTTTTTAACTTTATATGAAAACGAACGAGAAAAGCCGGGCGAAACGTCTGAGAGGCAAAAGAAATTCGTACCTCAAACCCGGCAACGACGTTCAGAAATTTTTAACGCGCATTAAAAAAGCTGTGGGGAAGCGTTGTTGACGATTCGTTGCTCCGGAATTTCCGCCGCTTTTCTTTTCGCTTTTTTCGGCTTTTCAGAAATCGAGCTGCGCCGCTTATTCGGATATACTGTGAAGGGCTTTTTAAGAATTTTTTCGGGAAAAACACTTTCGTTGACATAAGCATTTAATAATGTTATAATCAGTTGATGCAGTATTGCTGTACCGGTAATCACATAAGGTGATTTATGAAAAATACGAGGTGGAAAATGATTATTGAATCATGGCGGCTCATTCTTCGTCCGTGGGAGGACGGCGACGCCGCGGAGCTTTATGAATACGCAAAGGATCCCGATATAGGCGGATCCGCCGGGTGGCTTCCTCACAAAAGTGTTGAAGAGAGTCTTGAGATTATACGAACCGTTCTGTCTGAACCGGAAACATACGCGATCGTTCCAAAAGAAACCGGAAGACCGATCGGCAGTATAGGAATTTTTCCGACCCGTGCCAAAGGTGCAGGGGAAGGAGAGCTTGAAATCGGATATTGGATCGGAAAGCCGTATTGGGGACGCGGGTTCGCGCCGGAAGCGGTGACCGTACTTTTGAAAAGATGCTTTGACGCTCTCGAATGCAAACGCGTATGGTGCGGTTATTTTGACGGCAACGACAAGTCCAGACGCTGCCAGGAAAAATGCGGCTTTGTGTACGACCATACCGAGAAAGACGTTCACTGGGAAATAACAAACGAAATCAAAACCGAGCATTATTCCAGTATTACAGCGGATTCGCGGCTCGACAGAGTTGAAACCGAACGTCTTGTGATATCTCCCGCAACGCCGGAGGAGCTTATTGGACTTATAAAAGAGTACGAAATCTCCGATCCCGAACTGAGCGAGGCATACCGTGAGATGTTATGCGGTTGCGAGAATCATCCCGGGGATTATTTGTGGTACGTTCCGTGGAAATTTTGTCTTAAAGATACCGGCGAAATGACGGGAGATGCCTGCTTTAAGGGTAAAACAAAAAATTTGCCGCCGGAAATAGGCTATGGAATAATTGAAAAATTCCGCAACTGCGGTTTTGCGACGGAAGGCGTTCGGGCGCTCTGCGAATGGGCGTTTAAAGATGGAAACGTCAGCGCCGTTGCAGCAGAAACGGCTCCGGATAATGAGGCGTCGAAAAATGTGCTCCGAAAAATCGGATTTGTTCCAAGCGGCGAAACCGGAAAAGAAGGTCCGAGGTTCATTCTCAGAAAAAACGCTTACAGACAGGTAGAAAAATGAAAAATAAAAAGAATCTGATTTTTGTGAACGGAACTATGGGGTCTGGTAAAACGACCGTATGCCGCGAGCTTAAAACCATGCTGATGCCGTCAGTGTTCCTTGACGGTGACTGGTGCTGGGATATGTGTCCTTTTGTTGTTTCCGGCGAAACAAAGTGTATGGTTGTTGACAATATTGTCCATCTGCTTGGAAATTTTCTTAAATGCAGCGAATATAAAAATATAATTTTCTGTTGGGTTATGCATGAGCAGGCAATAGTTGACGAACTTCTCGGGAAGCTTGAGCCGCTGTGCGCTGAGTTCAGGATATTTACACTTATGCCAAACGAAAAAGCGTTGACGTCACGGCTTCAAAAAGATGTTGACAATGGGCTTAGAAGCGAGGATGTAATCAAAAGAAGCGTCGTCCGCCTTCCGCTTTATGAAAAAATGAACACGTGCAAGATTGACGTCAGCAGTATATCCGCAAAAGAGGCGGCTGAGATTATTAAAAAGGAATTGGCCGGCGAAGGACTTTTATAATGAACAACGGCTTTTTGACTCCGAAAGCCGTTTATAATGTTCAGCTTTGCGCGGCTTTTCGTTCTGTCAGAAGGTCGGAGAGCAGAGCAAAATCCTTGACGCCGAGTTTTTCGCCGCGTATGTTTTTGTCAAAGCCTGCCGAAACGATAAGCTCTTCGATTTCGCTTTTGTCTATTTCGGGAAAAAACGACGCCATTGAGTTTGCAAGTGTTTTTCTTCTTTGCGCAAACGCGCTGTTTATTACTTTTGTAAGCATATTTTCGTCTTTGACGCTGTATGCCGGAATTGAGTGCGGAATGATTGATATGACCGTTGAATCAACTTTCGGCGCGGGCATAAAACATCCTGCCGGGACATTGAACCTTTTTATAACTTCTCCTCGGCGGTTTACGGATGCGGTTATTGAACCGTAGCCCGCAGATCCCGGAGGAGAGGCGAGCCGGTCAGCAACTTCTTTTTGTATCATTACGGTGATCATTGAAAAGCTTACGCCCGATTCGAGCAGAGCCATTATTATCGGAGTCGTTATATAGTACGGCAAATTGGCGCATACGCATACCGGCATGTCTTTGAAGTATTCCGATACAGTCTGTTTCAGAGGGAGCTTCAGAATATCCTCGTTAATAACAGTGAGGTTGTCGTTGTCTCCGACAGTCTGTTCAAGCACGGGAATGAGTCCCCGGTCGATCTCAACAGAGACAACCTTTGGAAATCTTTCGCAGAGCGCCTTGGTAAGCGTTCCTATTCCGGGACCGATCTCAAGAATTCCGAAATCCGTACCGGGCGCGCATTCGTCCGCGATGCGTTCAACAACGGAGTCGTTTATCAGAAAATTTTGCCCAAAACCTTTGTTGAAACGCAGGTTGTTGCTTTCCATAATCTTCTTTATTTCGCTTGGGGATGTTAAGTTCATTACACAGTCTCTTTCCGTTTTATAATTAATCAAAATGTTTTTAACCTATTGACAAAACAAAAAAAATATGATATATTATTCAATGTTGCAGATGCTGGTGTAGCACAGTCGGTAGTGCAGCTGATTCGTAATCAGCAGGTCGTGTGTTCAAGTCACATCACCAGCTCCAATGATGGCCGCAGGTTACCTGCGGTTTTTGTTTTTTTAGCGCCGTTTTTAATTTTAACATACAGAGCGGAGTTTTTCAAGCGAATAATGCAAAAAATCCCCGGTTTTAAGCAGATACTTAAAACGGGGACTTTTGCTTATTTAATTTTAAAAAATTTTTTAAGCAGCGGCACAAAAAAGCGAGGAGACTTGATTATAACGATCTTCAAGCAAAAAACTCCCTTCCGAAAACATCATCTTTGCGAGATATAGAAAAATCCAACTGTAATTATCACTGCCGATTCGATAAGAATGAGAATACGCAGAGGAAGAAAAAACGTCAGAAAAATTCCGGCGCCGAATGAAAGCGCACCGATGCCGATTGTTTTACATACATTGCGTTTAATTTTGTTCATAAACCTGTCATCCTTTCCGGCGGCCGGGCGGGGAAACATTGAGGTCCCCTCCGCGATTCGTTATTTGTTAACAGTATATGCTTCGCGCGGATTATTGACATAAGCGAAATGATGATATATAATGTTTTTATCTTGATTAAATGGAAAAAAGCTGTCCGGTCGGTCAGAATTTCAAGGAGAAAAATATGCTTTTATATATTATAAGACACGGAACACCCGATTACGAGAACGATACGCTGACAGAAGACGGAAAAAAACAGGCGGATGCGGTCGGAAAAAGGCTGAGTACATGTGGGATCGACGAAATTTATTCGTCGCCTCTCGGAAGAGCAAGGCTTACGGCAAAGCCCCTGAGCGACATTCTTAATCTTGAAATCAAGATACTTCCGTTTTTAAACGAGAATACGGCATGGGAATCTTTTTGCTCGGGCGACGGAAAAGGAAACAGAAGTTCCTGGGCGTTTAACCAAAGAGCACTCATGCTTGGAACAGACGAAATGTTCAGCGATCGGAACAGCTTCGGTAAAGGCTTCTTCTTTGATGAAGAGCTCGCAGAAAAGAAATACCGCGAGATATGCCGCAGCTCGGATGAGTTTATCGGGACTTTAGGATATAAACGGACCGGAAAAGGGAACGGCTATTTTGCAGTTGAGCCGAACGACAGAAATATAGCGGTTTTTTGTCATCAGGGCGCGGGACTGCACTGGATATCGCATCTGCTGAATTTTCCTCCTCATATAGTCACATCAACTTTTGACATTACCCATACCGGAGTTACGATAATCAGATTTGACGGAACAGGCGAGGTCTATCCTCAGTGCCTTTGTTTCAGCGATATGTCGCATATATACAAAGAGAACCTTCCGATGAAGTATCACGGATATATTCCGGTTTAATAAGACGATTTCAAAATTTTGCATAAATTATGTCCGCATCAGCGTCTGGATGCGGACATAATTTCTTTATACGGACATTACTGACAGCCGCTGTTTGCGGAGGTTTCCTTTGCCGCTGCGGTCAGATATTCAAGCGCGCGGCTGACGGCTTTGTCAACGGCTTTCTGGTTTCGCGACTCAACAGCTGAGCTTCGGAGCCCGAACTTTACGTTCCATATATCTTGAACTGTTTCGGCCGCCACTCCGCGTACAAACACGTCGGTCTCATTTTCAAAGCAGGATATAAGAGCGCCGACGGATTCATTTTTTAAAATATCGTTATTCACTCTTCCCGACATCTGCATAAACGACGATGCCGACCATGCACGGCAAAGCGAGTCCGTGTCGTTTTGAAGATGATTTGCAAGCGTCGGTATTTCCCGTTCTGTTCCGACCCAGCCGAGCGCGATCAGACATTTTCTCCTGTGCTCCGGAGCTTCCGACTCTGCAAGAAGCACGAGCGCCTTGATAAGTCCATTCATCAGCTCCGCCTGATTCTGATATCTTCCTCTCGTAAGCAGATGAGCCAACAGATACGCCGCGCAGACCGCATAGTCTTTGTCCTCCGAGGTCAAAAGCTGATAAAGATATTCAATTCCGTCCTGCCTGTGAAGATGGAAAAAATCATCCGGATACCAGCGCTGCGGACGCGGTTTTTTTTCGTCCTCAAGGATCAACTCAAAATGAAGCGCAATTTCTTTACTCTCTCCGAGCTCTTTTCCGAAATCAAACGTCTCCGTAATGGGAAAGTTAATTTCTTTTAGTTTCTCATATTTTCTCAGTAGTTTTTCGGCAGCCAATGTCATGTCATTGTCCAATTCCTTTCTTTGTATATCTTCTGCCTCCGTTCGAAAATGGGTATCGTAAAATCATTAACTGAATCCTGTGAAAAAATCATTTTTTGAGCCTGACTTTTAAGGTGTATTGACATTATATCATATTAATTTGAATTTTTCATGTGGAAAATTCGCATTTTTGCGCAAAAAACGTTTGAACCGTTTTATTGTAAAAGAGAAGCTTCGGCAAACGATTATTTATGCGCTGTAAATCTTAAAAGAATATTTTAAAAAACTCTTGACAAACGAGCTTATTATGAATATAATAAAATACGGTTAGCGGTAGCTAACTATATTTTCGGGCATTTAGTTAGCTCTGGCTAACCAAGCGTTCGTATCAGGGAAGGAAAACAATATGATGCCGCTTACACTTGCTGAAGTTGGAGAAGAAAACATAATTAAAAAAATCGGTGGCAAACAGGAAGTCAAGGCTCATCTCGAAAATCTTGGCTTTGTAGTTGGAGGAGCTGTTACGGTGATTAACACCATCGGCGGGAATGTTATTGTTAATGTAAAAGAATCCCGCATTGCAATCAGTAGGGAAATGGCACAGAAAATCATGATCTGATTTTCTGCCTCAGATACACATAAAAACACATTTCAAGGAGGAAACAGGCATGAAAACGCTGAAACAGGCAAATGTCGGGGACACGGTTAAGGTTGTAAAGCTTCATGGCGAAGGAGCGGTCAAGCGACGCATTATGGATATGGGACTGACGAAAGGTGTTGAGGTTCATATCCGCAAAGTGGCGCCTCTGGGCGATCCGGTTGAGGTTACCGTACGCGGTTATGAGCTGTCGATTCGAAAAGCGGACGCGGAAATGATTGAAATTGAGTAAGAGCAATCATACTGAGGGTAAAAACATACCTTTAATTTTTTTAGCATAGGTTAGCCTATGCTAACTATGAAAGTGAGGAACAGAAAATGGATTTGCGAATTGCCCTTGCGGGTAACCCGAACAGTGGTAAAACAACCTTGTTCAACGCGCTGACCGGCTCAAACCAGTTCGTCGGAAACTGGCCGGGCGTTACGGTTGAAAAAAAGGAAGGAAAGCTGAAAAAGCACAATGACGTTGTAATCACCGACCTTCCGGGCATTTATTCTCTTTCTCCCTACACACTGGAGGAAGTTGTAGCAAGAAACTATCTTATTACCGAGCGTCCTGAAGCGATTCTTAATATAATTGACGGTACAAATCTTGAAAGAAACCTGTATCTGACCACGCAGCTCACCGAACTCGGTATTCCTGTTGTTGTTGCCATCAATATGATGGATGTGGTGAAGAAAAAAGGAGACGAGATAAACACAGCGGAGCTGTCAAGAGAGCTTGGATGCAAGGTGGTTGAAATATCCGCGCTGAAAGGAACCGGAATTATGGAGGCTGCTGAAGCTGCTATCGACGCGGCAAAAAACGGCAGGACCGTTCCGATGCACACTTTTTCGGGAACGGTTGAACACGCTCTTGCTCATATCGAGGAAGCGGCAGTACATAATTTACCCGAGGAACAGCAGCGCTGGTATGCAGTCAAGATTTTCGAGCGCGACGATAAGGTGCTCGAACAGATAAAGCTGGATAAAACAATTTTGGAGCATATTGAAACAGATATAAAGGCGGTCGAAGATGAGCTGGACGACGACGCGGAATCCATTATCACAAACGAGCGGTATGTTTATATCGGTCAGATTATCAAGGGCTGTTACAAGAAGAAATCGGCAGGGAAGCTTTCAACGTCCGATAAAATTGACAGAGTTGTAACCAACCGTTTTGCTGCGCTTCCGATTTTTGCGGTTGTTATGTTTCTCGTTTACTATATTGCAGTTTCCACCATCGGAACCTTTGCGACCGACTGGGCAAACGACGGCGTGTTCGGCGACGGCTGGCATCTGTTCGGCATCGGTACCCCTGCATATGATGATGCTATGACCGAATATGCAATTAAAAATGTCTGGACAGACGAAATGATCTCTATTGTAAACTCTGCCGCAGATAACGGCGTCATCGGCGCCGAGGACATTCAGTCAGCCATTGCCGCCGAGGATTTCGGAGCGTTTGATGAGGCATACGGCTCCTATGCCGATTCGCTGGCAGAAGAAGGATATGATATTTCCGAGATTTACGAAACGGCCCTCGGAGAAGAAGCAGAGGGCGTCCCCGATCCGTCTGAATACGGCGTATGGGTACCCGGTATTCCCGCACTTGCCGAAAATGGACTTGAAGCTGTAAACTGCCCCGAATGGCTGAGCAGTCTGCTTATTGACGGAATTATCGGAGGCGTCGGTGCGGTTCTCGGCTTTGTGCCGCAGATGCTCGTACTCTTTATTTTGCTTGCTTTCCTCGAATCCTGCGGATATATGGCACGTATCGCCTTCGTGCTTGACCGTATCTTTCGTAAGTTCGGCCTTTCGGGTAAATCCTTTATTCCGATGCTCATTGGCACCGGCTGCGGCGTTCCCGGAATTATGGCGTCACGTACCATTGAAAACGAACGCGACCGCCGTATGACGATTATGACGACAACCTTTATCCCCTGCGGCGCAAAGCTCCCGATTATCGCGCTTATCGCCTCGGCTTTGTTCGGCGGTGCATGGTGGGTAGCGCCGAGCGCATATTTCATCGGTATTGCCGCCATCATTATTTCGGGTATCATGCTTAAAAAGACCAAGATGTTCGCCGGCGATCCCACTCCGTTTGTTATGGAGCTGCCTGCATACCACTGGCCGACCGTTGGCAATGTTCTGCGCTCCATGTGGGAACGTGCATGGTCGTTCATTAAGAAGGCAGGAACAATTATCCTACTTTCATCTATCGTAATCTGGGCGGGCTCCTGTTTTGGCACTCTGGACGGCTCTTTTGTCTTCAGTACGGAAATGGAGCTTGAAGACAGCGTGCTCGGCATGATCGGCAGCGCCCTTTGCTGGATATTCGCACCGCTCGGCTTCGGAAATATCAAGGCGACGGTTGCAACCATTATGGGACTTGTTGCGAACGAAGAGGTTGTCGGAGTGTTCGGCGTACTTGATTTTGAGGGAATGACACGGCTTGCCGCTTATTCCTTCCTTGTATTCAACCTGCTTTGCGCCCCCTGCTTTGCGGCGATCGGCGCCATTAAGCGTGAAATGAACTCTGCAAAGTGGACCTGGTTTGCAATCGGCTATCAGTGCGTGTTTGCTTATGCAATTTCCCTGATGATTTATCAGTTCGGCTCGGTATTTACCGGAGGGCTGAATGTGATCGGCCTGATCGCAGCTGTTGCGGTACTTGCAGTTATGGTCTATATGTTGTTCATCAAGAAATATTCGGAAGCTACAAAGCTTACCCAAACCGTTAAGGTGACAAAATAAGCTATTATTGAACAGGATGTGAGAATATGCTTGCTTGGCTAACGGAAAACATTGCAACAATTATTATATGTGCGATTATGATTGCTGTCGTAGCGGCGATCATCGTCAGCATGATAAAAAACAAGAAAAAAGGAAAATCCTCCTGCGGATGCGGCTGTGCGGACTGCCCCGTAAGCGGTTCCTGCCATACTAAAAAATAAAAAAACGGGAGGCGCAGGTCAAAAAGCCTGCGTCTCCCGTTTTTTATTATTCGGAGGTTGTCGATTGCTTATACTTATGCGGCAAAACCGTCGGCTTCCCTTATGCGGTTGTTGCTTATTCGCACAGTTTTTTCGGATTTGTATATACGTGGTAAAGATCGCATACTCCGCTTTTGTTTACTTTTAGTACGGTGCCGCCGCTCAGTTCTTCGTTCCAGTAGCACCCGCTTCCGGTTTTAAGCGAATATGTCAGCCTTACTCCTCTGTATTTTATTGAGAAATTGTTAACATGATCATGCCCGACAACGATATTTTTGGTATGTCCGAGACGAACAACTTCGTCAAGCACTCCGTCGTCTTCGGGATAACAACATATTCCTTCCCATTTTACGCCGAAAGAATCCTTATATCCTTCGTTCCATACAGAGCTTCCGTAACTTTCCCAAAGATCTAGATGATCTTTATTTGTAGCTGCGTTGTACGCTTCAAAGTATCCGTACGGAGGAATGTGCGTAAATATTGTACTGTCTTTGCAGCCGCGTGCTTTCAGATCTTTAATAATGTCGCCGTACCAGTCAAGCTGTTCTGGAAGCAGCTTTGCCCATGTTGAATTGTCGGCGTACGGTACTCTGTCATGGCTGTCCATCATGATCAGTGCTTCAACAGGGATATCGTTTTCTTGTATTTCAATTACATAGTTTCCGCTGCCAAGCGTCTCATCGCCTTCTTCAAACAGGCAAAACTTGTGACCTTTGAACACATTTGCCGCTCTCTTTGTTTCATTAGGACCGCCCTGACTGTCGTGGTTTCCCCAAACAAACGCCCACGGTATTTCTAATGAATCCATAAACTCTGCATAGAATTCATAGACCGGAATACTGCCGCTGAGCGACAGGTCGCCGGTGTTTGTGATTAAATCGGGTTTTACAGTCTCAATAAGCTTGCGTACCGTAGCGCACATCAAATTAAAATCTTTATTCTTTGTTTCAAAATCTTCTAGCGAAATCTGAGTGTCGGCTAAATTAAGGATTGTGAAGTCCTTATCCGGCGCTTTCTTTAAAATTGCCATTTTTTCCTCCAAAACAATTAGAAAAATATCTGCTCTTCCTAACCTGAGAACAACAAGTGTATTTTAACATGGTAAAAATCAAAATTCAATATAAAATCAAAAATAACTCAAAATAAAGCACAGTTTTGATTTTCTGCGGCAAGCGGCTGAAAACATAAAAAAGCGCACAAAAAAATATTTCGGCCCTGAGACAAAATCAGTGGCAGGGAAGAGTGCTTTAAAATTCAAAAAATCCGCGGTATTTCAGAAAAAACTATTTCTTAATACCGCGGTTTGATTTTATTTTTGTATTTCGCCGTTAATCTCGTCAATTATATGCGTCGGTTTCACGGTCATTTCCGCCCACGCCGGGACAAAACCGCTTTTCATCGCATTTTTGATGGAGCGTATGTTCGACCATGCGGCGCAATAGAACGGAACTTTTCCGCAGTTAAGTATTTCAAGCGCCAACCGGCTTGTAAGCGATGATGCGACGCCTTTTTGGCGGTATTCCGGAAGCACGTCGATTCCGATCTGCCACATTTTTCCGCAATCTGCCGAGCACCCGGCAAGCCCGATCAGTTTTCCGCCGTCGTATGCTCCTATTCCCAAAACATCAAGTTCACGTCTGAATTCGCAAAGCGCGTTGCTCCATTCCGGCTTGTATAATTCCTCAAAATCCGGAGCATATAATTTTTTTAGCTTAAAAGGACAGTCAAGAGGTTTCAGCTTTTCGGTGTCGGGCAGATAATATTCCGCCATAAAGCACACGCCCAGCCCCAAACACAAAAGACGCTTTTCAAGCCAGAATAAATTAGGCGCTTTAAAGCAGTTGTAAAACGTAAAACGGCTTATATATTCCTTAACAAGCGCTCTGCAAGCGCTGTCTGACGCGGCGACAACGTTATTTCCGTATGATATGAAATTACAGTTTATCGGTTGATAATAATACTTTTTGGCGGTTTCATTCAAGTTAAGCTCAACAAGAACATTTTCGGTACGCAGAAAATCATTCGGGCTGCAGTTGATATCGCATGCAGATTGCTCCATTGCGATTTCCAGCATCTCTTTATTTGTCATTTTTCAATCACCTTTGAATTTGATGCTCATATGACCGTATAAAAGACAAACTCATTTTTCAGGTCATTGCCGCAGTCTGTCGAGTTTTTATCCGAGAGCCACATCGAGCACCATCATTAAGCTGAATCCGACGGCGAAGAACAGCGTTCCGATATTTGAATGATCACCCTGCGACATTTCGGGTATCAGCTCTTCGACAACGACGTAAAGCATTGCCCCGGCGGCAAAACTCAGAAGATATGGCAGCGCCGGAACAATATAACTTGCCGCAAGAATGGTAAGACCTGCGCCGATCGGTTCAACAATGCCCGACAGCATGCCGCCGGCAAACGCTTTGGATTTTTTCATGCCTTCCGCGCGGAGAGGCATTGAAATGATAGCTCCTTCCGGAAAATTCTGTATCGCAATTCCGATGGACAGCGCCAATGCCCCTGCGGCGGTAATTTGTGAATTTCCGGCAATTAATCCTGCGTAGACTACGCCGACAGCCATTCCTTCCGGGATGTTGTGTAAGGTTACTGCAAGCACCATCATTGTCGCTCTTTCAAGACGGCTGTGAGAGCCCTCGGCTTTTTCGCTGTTCTGGTGAAGATGCGGAATAATATAATCAAGCAGCAGTAAAAACAGTATTCCAGCCCAAAAACCGACTGCCGCCGGCACAAACGACCATTTTCCCATACCTTCCGACTGTGTTATTGCCGGAATAAGCAAGCTCCAAACTGACGCCGCGACCATAACTCCTGCGGCAAACCCTGTCAGCGAGCGTTGCACGCGCTTGCTCAGAGATTTTTTCATGAAAAAAACAAATGACGCGCCAAGTGAAGTCCCGAGAAACGGGATAAGTATACCGTATAATGCTTCCATCAATATTCTCCCATTAAAACCGTTTTCCGACGGCTTTTACAATAACTCTTCGAGTTTATTATACAATATCCGTTTAAATATGTCCATACTTCATTTTAATTTTATTTTATGTCATTAACCGAAACGATTTAAATGACCCGCCTTATTTCTTTTTTGTTTGTATTCGGAATTTTGATCGTTTCTGCATATACGTCATAATTCGGTGAAAAATAAATAAAAAACCGGAGGATTATGTATGCGGTATCTTTGGACCGACGGAATTGAAGCAGGGAAGTATAAGGAGCTTGAAAACGATATAAATACCGACGTCTGTATTATCGGAGGCGGCATGGCGGGCATTCTTTGCGCTCTTAGGCTGAAGGAGTGCGGTATCAGCAATGTAATACTTGAAGCCCGTCTTCCTGGAGAAGGAATAACTAAGGGCACGACCGCGGTGCTGACAGCACAGCACGACGTCATGTACAGTAATATTGTTAAAAAATACGGGACCGAAAAAGCCAAACAATATCTGAACGCAAATCTTGACGCCGTAGAGCGTTTCCGAACAATTTCAGCTCGATATGACTGTGATTTTGAAAACAAACCGTCGGTTATGTATTCGATGTCCGGGCAAGACGGTCTGAAAGGAGAGGCGGACACGCTGAACAGGCTTGGATTTCCTGCCGAATATACGACCTCTCCGCCTTTGCCGTTCCATACGACCGATGCGGTTGTATATCCCGGCATGGCGCAGTTTCATCCGCTGAAATTTCTTAACAACGCCGCAAAAGAGCTTGATATTTACGCAAATACGTTCGTATACAAGTTGAACAAGACGACCGCTTATACAAAAAAAGGAAAAGTTAATGCCAACAAGGTTATTGTGGCAACACATTTCCCGTTTATAAACAGTCGGGGTCTGTACTTTGTAAAGCAATACCAACAGCGCTCATACGTTATTGCTTATGAAAATGCCCCAGCGCTCGGATGTTCTGCCGTTGATGCAAGCGGAAGCTTCTTTTTCCGCAATTACAAAGACCTTTTGATTGTCGGAGGCGGCGACCATCGCACCGGGAAAAAAGGCGACGGATACAATGCGGTAGAAAACTTTGTCAGGCAGCATTTTCCGGATGCAAAAGAAAAAAACAGGTGGTCAAATCAAGACTGCGTTACGCTGGACAGTATCCCGTACATCGGCCGGTACAGTCCCGCTCTGCCGGACGTTTACACGGCGACCGGCTTCAACCTTTGGGGAATGACGACCTCGGCAGCTGCGGCGGATATACTTGCTGATATGATACAAGGTAAAAACAACCGTTATTTAGAAGTATTCAAAACATCGCGCAGCATTTTTCATAAACAGCTTTTTGTCAATCTCGGAGAAACTGCTGCAGGAATGATTTTTCCGAGTTTGAAGCGTTGCCCTCATCTTGGATGTTCGCTCCATTATAACCGAACGGAACACTCATGGGACTGTCCGTGTCATGGCTCTCGCTTCGACGATTCCGGAAAGCTTATCGATAGTCCTGCAATGAAAGACGCAAATGTGTGAAAGCCAAACTCTAAAAAAAGAGCCTGTGTGTCAAAGAAAGACGCAGAGGCTCTTTTTCTTTTATGAAAATACAGGCTGAAAACTTATAAAATCTATTTTGGTTCATTGGAACAGCAAAAATATTTTTATTTTGTATTGACAAAATTAAACCTCCGTGTTATAATATAACACGTTGATTAACTGGGTGTGGCGCAGTTGGTAGCGCGCTACCTTGGGGTGGTAGAGGCCGCTGGTTCAAGTCCAGTCACTCAGACCAGTCAAAGATAATCCGAACTTTTTTCTGACAGGAGAAAGGTTCGGATTTTCTGCTATTGAGAACGGTTCAATTGATTTTTAAAATAATTTGTTTAAAACTCAAAACGACGGTGCGGGCGGTGTCATTTTTGTTGGCAATTAGTTGCAATGCAGAGTTAATGAAAGGGTATCGGAAGTTGACGAAAATGATATATAAAAAAGGATGAGGATTTTATGCCGCTTGAAATAGTAAGAAACGATATCACAAAAATGAAGGTGTATGCCATCGTTAATGCTGCCGATGAGCCGTTTATTGGCGGCGGAGGAGTTGACGGTGCGATTTACCGCGCCGCATGAAGTGGATGCTTGCCGGGGATGACTTAAATAAAAACTCAATCAGATCGACGAGAGTTTTTCGCAGATGTTTCTGCGTAAGATCAATGAAAAAGGCATGACCGATGCCGAATGCTATAAAAAAGCGAACATCGACCGCAGCTGTTTTCTATAATTCGCAGCGACATCAATTACAAGCCACGCAACCCCACCGCACTCGACTTGTGCACAGGAGAAAGTTTTGTAAAAGGCTTCTTTTGATGACGCAAGCTTTATGATAGTCAAAAAGGAGTATTATTACGATATGGACAATACGAAAAAAATAATGGTGTTTGACGATGTCACAAACGGACTCGAATATTTCGACAGTGACATTACCTCATGGAAGAATGCGGAGGAAAGCGGCGTTGTAACAAGAAATGCCGACGGCAAAAATGAAGCCGCATTCGAACCGGGACATGGCATACTGTTCAGAGTAAACTGAAAATTTAAAATTTCAAAAATACAGGAGAAGGATATGAAAATAAGAAAAATAG
>JAQXSY010000038.1 GCA_029219205.1 Bacillota bacterium
AGAAGTACGCCTGCAGCTACAACGAATAAACCGCCCACAACATAGAAAATTGTTGTGCCGATGCCGCCGGTGGAAGGCAGCAAGGAACCGGCGTTGTTTTCAACCGTCATGGCGACAATTCCGGTGCTAAGAGTGCCATTCTGAACGTCACCCTCTCCAACTTTGATGGTCAAAGCGGTAAGAGCAGGATCGTCTTCGCTTGTTTCAACTGTTGCAGAAATCACAATCTTAATCGGGTCAGTAAGTTGGTTATAACCGGCAGGAGCCTTGGTTTCCTTGAGGTAGTATGTATCGGCGTCAAGCCCGGTAACTTTGAAAGTACCGTCTGCACCGGATTTCAGCACACTTGCGGCGGTTCCGGTCTGGCCCTCGGGAACAGTAAGTGTTTTTGTCCATCCGGAGATCTTGCTGTTTTCATCAACAACGGCATATTCAATGTTATCGCCTTCGCCGCGGTACAGCACGAATTCAGCGTCTTTCAGCGTCTTTGTGTAATTGCCGTCATCCTTTTTCGCACCGTCCACCTTGGTCACATCAAGCTCGTAGGCAAAAACAATGACCTTGTCCTCGGGGGTTTTGCCGGTGGTTGGGGTTCCGTCGCCGGTAGCATTGGGGTTGTTGGAGTATTCCAGCTTCACTATGTTGGGGTTGCCTGAGGAGCCAATGACGGCGTTGCTGTTGAGCGTAGCAGTGTATTCGACAACAATCTTGCTGTCTTTTGTCGCAGCAGGTGCAGCGATTTTGAGGTTTTCGAATACGACCTCGAAAGTGCAGTTAGCATCCAGATTACTGGTGACGACGGAATATTCGGAGGGTTCGATCGTATTACCGTCAACCTTAACGGCAACAGAAGCAGAATTAAAGGTCAAACCGGCGGACATAGTATCGTGGAACACGTACTTGTAGGTTTCGTAGTCGGCGTAGTTGCTGGGCAGAGTGCCGGTGAGGCGGAAGGTGACCGTGTCGCCGATGTTGACGTCAGTGGCTTCAACAGTGTTTTCACCCTCAACAATGGCTTTGTCCACGGTGGGAACTTCATATTTCTTTTCAATGGTAACAGAGCTGTTTTTTGTTACCTGAAGCAAGGCGCTGTTATATGCGTCATTTTCAGGCAAATTCGGAGTAATATCCACGAGCAGATAGTAGCCTGCCGTAAGTTCCGTGGTTACCGCAACAGTTGTATATTCAGAAGTAAGATACTGAGCGGCAACGTTTGCAAAAGCTTCGGCAACGCCAGTGTTTGCCGCAAGTATTTCGGCAATTTGCGCAGCCGTCTTATTGTCTTCAGCAGTACCGAAAATGTTTTTGTCGTCTTTTACAAATCGGCTGTCTCTCTGCAAAGCGGCAAGAAACCCTGCGCTTTTGATTCCGTTACCCCATACAATATCGCCCAAAGGCGCGTCTGTATCGGATTGCTCTTGTGTACCTGAGAAAATCTGATATGCAGCGTAAGTATGTCCGGTTGGATTAATTATATTCGCTGCAAAGACGGTGCATGTCATTGCGAAAGCCATGACCAGTGCCAGAATGATTCCGGCAAGTTTTTTAGTGTGTTTCATAAAAAATCCTTTCAAAGAAGATTATAGTTTTTAAATTTATTTTGCTTCGGATATTGAACGGCGCAGAAGATTGCCGTTCGGTTAGGTTCTGTTATTCCGTTCTCCTTTTCCGTTTGCGCCTATTGCAATATCCGTAAAACAATGCTGAGAAAACAATCAGTGATACGCCTGCTGCCGTGTAGGGTGCAGTGCCAACACCGCCCGTATCCGGGAGCGTATACTGAGTGACATTGACAACGGTTCCGTCCCAAATTCCTGCCGTGCCGTCCGAATTTGTAACCGTTACGGTCACAACATCATAAGCGACTGTAACAGAATAAGTATTGCCATTTGACCAATATCCTGCGGGAACAACCGTTTCTTCCATTATATAGGTGTGTCCCGACGGTATTCCAGTAAATGTAACCGTACCGTTCTCGCCGGAGATTGCGGTCATATCGCCAATAGCAACCGCCGTACCGTTACCGCGGCAAATGGAGCAATTTTCCGTATCGTGGGTAAGTGTAAACTCCGCGCCTGAAATCAGATTACCGGTAGTTCCCTGCTTTTTAAAAGTCAACTCTCCCAAGTAGCCCTCAACCATAGGCGTGGGAAATTCAATTGAGCGCTGCTCGGAGAAGGTTATGTTTCCGCTTATCGAAGTAAACGTCTTATAGGTAAGAGTGGTGGTATTATTGGTGTTGTAATCGGTATTTTCAATAAAACCGCTTAGCTCGTTTTCCAGACGCACGCGGTAGGTTATGCAATAGTTGTACATGGCGGTGCCGCCATCTGTGGTTGTGGTATATCCGGAGGTTTTTAAATCCCAGGATATAACGCTGTGGGCACCATCAACAGATGCGGTGTTTTCTGCATTTTCAGCCCAGCTTCCGGTAAGCGAGCCGTAATTCGGAACAAAACTGCCGTTTTTATCATAGAAGCCGATAAACTCTATATTTTCGCCCGGAATCGTGCCCATTGGGTCATTTGCCACCCACTGGGCAGATGAGCCTTCCTCGTGGATTTCTTTGATACGGTCAAAAATCTGAGTATATGCGTTTTGGAGTTCGCTCAGATTTGTGCTGGGATAATAGTATCCCGAGCCGATTTCGTACTTCAGCCAGTTTGTATAGCCCGTTGGATCGTCAGCCCCGCCTATTGCATATGTTTCGCTTGTTCGGTCAATAACCGAGAAGCTATGCCCTCTATGGGTATCGTAATTTTTAATCGTCTGCCCGCCGACGTCAACGCCGATAGTAAAAATCTGTATTCCGTTTCCTTTAATTTCGGCAGCCATAGACTGCGCACGCTTAGCAGCCTTGTCGCTATAGCTGGTTCCGTAGCTGCAATATGTATTATCGACATCGTCATGGAAAACGCCGTCGCTTCCCACTGTGCCGCTTGATGTGTATGGGTCATAGCCATTGTAGCCGGTTTTTATGTATGTTGTCGGGAAGCCGTCACTCAGGAATATAATATACTTGTTCTCGTTGGTGGCGCTTGCAAGCATATCGCTGCCCCGCTTTAAGCCCGCTTCAATGTTGGTAAAACGATCATGTGACTGAGAATAAACGTCCTTCCCGTCAGAGGTTGTTCCACGGTTGATGATTGCCCCGGTTTTAGTTCGCATGTCGTTTTTTAGCAGTGTGGCCTGAGCTGTGGTTGAGCAGGGCGACAGTCCGAAAATCTCATGCGAATCCGTATTAAATGCTACGAAGCCCACTTTGCTTACGCCGTTTGACGTAGCTGCCAATTCATCTATAAACTGCTCCGCCGCAGTCATTGCCGCAGCATATCGGGTAGTATCTCCAAAGGCATCCTTCATCGAATTGGAAATATCCATTACGATAACTACCGCCATATCCGGCTCCCTGTAAAATTCCGATATGTTGACGGAAGTGATGACTTTCAGAGTGATGTCAAAAACATTCTCGATATCCGTTCCCGCGATGATCTTGCTGACCGTAACGCCGTCGTCGTAGGTGCTGGTGTTTGTGCCGCCGGGGCTTTTGATCTGGCTGTCAGAGGAAGAAATTTTATCGTCCAAAGCAAAAGTATTGGCAAATATGCCGTTCAGAGCAGGCTCGCTGCTTTCTTCCCCGGTTAAAAACTGTTCCCAATAGGTAAAATAGCCGCTTTCCTCCAGCGACCGGAACGCGCTGTCGTCCTCAACGCTTTCGCCGGGAATTATTTCGCTCCGGTTAATGATTTTATACACCACAAATGCGGAAAAATGATCCGCAGTAAAGGAAACGGTATTGCCTTCCACCGTCGGTACAAGCTGTTCCAGCTCACCCTCTTCGGATATATGCGCCGCACATACGGTAACGATTTCTGTTATAAGTTCATCTTCACTGTAATCTTTTATGCTTTCTTCCGCGCACGGTTCCTGCGGAAGGCTGAAAGCAACAGTCAGCGGCGCATCATCTGCGGGCTGGAATACCTCTCCCTCGGCCGTAAATATGGTTATATCGTAGGCACAGATTAACGATGCCTCCGCAAGCTCCCCGTTCTGCGGGCATACTGGATAGGCCTTTATCACTGCATTTTCCGGCAGAGCTCCGGATATAGTAATAACGGTAATATCCTCTAACTGATCTGTATAGGTGCTGTCGGTATATATTGCCGCAGCAAGCTGCTGCTCTGCAAGGGCGGCGGGTTCTTCCTTTTCGCCCGATTCTCCGGTTTCCTCCGGCGTTATGTTGCAATATGCACTGTAAGCGGAAGTAATATCGCAATAACCGAGTATATTGCCGCTGTCCAGATTGTATTCGCATGCGGCAACGGCGTTGCTTCGGTTGCCTTCTATAGTGAATATCGTGTTTTCCTCGACGTTAACATGCTGCACAATGCCCACATGGCTTGAGACGCCGTCGCCGTTAAAATCAAAGAATATAATATCTCCGGGACTGGGTAAGTAGCCGCCGTCACGCCACAGATTCATTGTGATAAACAGCTCGCACCAATTTTGGCAGCTTGACTCACGGGGTATGAACGCCTCCGGCACATTTGCATAGTTTAAACAGAAAGATGCGAACATGGCGCACCAATCGCCGTACGGACTGCCGTACCAATCGCCGTAGCGTGTGTAGCCATGCAGCGCGCCCTCTTCATCCGCAATGTAGTTCTTTTCGCTTTCATGATAGCCCATCTGCGTGCCGGCAACGGATAGTATGTCCTCCATCCACACGCCGGTAAGCTTTGCGCAATCCAATGTGCTTTCCCATACCGCCTGTGATTCCACATCGGCGTCCGGGTCGGAATAACACATTATTTCGTGGGTATGTTCTTCTTTTGTACACGTCAAAACATGCTCATAGCATTCTTCTGTGTGAACGTGGCATTCGCTCTCCTCAGTTTTGCAGGCGAGACTGTTCTCTTCCGTACTGCAGGCTTCAGTTTGCGCATGTTCTTCGCCGCAAGGGCAGACTAACCGAATTTCATAGCATGAATCGTTGTGAATATGCTCATTTATGCCGCAGTATGTACTCTTGTGCTCCATCGTAATGGCAGGAAGGATCAGCGCATAGGTTGTGCAAAAAGCAACCACACAGGATAACGCACATACTATGCGTTTCCATGCTTTTTTATTTCTGCGTCTGACTTGTATGCTTTCCGCCTGCCGCAGTAAGTCATTGTTCACAGAGCATATCCCTCCTTTTTTAATCTATTTTTCCAAATGATGAGAACGGCCAAATCCGGAATAAGATTTTGCTGACGATCTGTTCTTCCGACACGCATCCAACGGCAGAATTGCGGCTGTCCACAGAAGTCGCGCGTTGATCTCCCATAACAAAGTACCTACTCTCCGGCACCTGATACGGAAACTCTATCGTTGTATCTCCGAATGCCTTTTCCGCCAAGTACGGTTCTTCCAGTTTTTCTCCGTTCACAAAAACATTGCCGGATTCATCGATATTGACCCAATCTCCCGGCATTGCGATCAGGCGCTTCACCAGAATTTTATTGTTGTAGTAGAAGGCTACGATATCCCCCCGCTCAAGCGATGAGCTCTTGACGGAAACGACTATCTCTCCTTCATCCAGTGTCGGCGCCATGGAGCTTCCGTAAATCTGCAGAACCGGCAGAAGCAGGGTCGCCACTAAAACGGCAACCGCCGCCACTGTAATCAGTGCATAAATCGTACTGCGCAGTACCTTTGCATATTGATTTTTATATTGTATGCGGTGGATTTCCGCTTCCAACTGCTCAACATTCGGGAAATCCGGCAAACTGTTCGATCGATTTCGTTTCATGAATGTTTCTGTTTCCCATCATCGCTTTGCATATTCAACACAGCCAGCAGCGCATCATGAGAAGATAAATATTCATCCAATCGTTTTTTTGCATCGTCCCAATATGACTTTGACTCTTGCTCGGCCGATAAAATCATTTCGGAGCATTTCTTTTTCGCTGCATTCTCCATGGCTTGACATTTTTCTATTGTATTTTTCAACAGCCGTTCGGAAGACGCTTTGCTTTCTTCCTCACGTTTGACACATAACGCCTCTTGTCTGGAACTCAGGCTTTGAATATTGTCCAAATATTGTGCAGCCGCTGCCTCCGCAGCCTCAAAAATGCCGTTTATTTGTAATGCTGCCTGTGCAATGGAACCGGCCTTATCAAGCTGAATTTTTTTGTCATGTAGCTGCATTTCCGCCTGCTGTAAACGCTGTTCCAGGTCGTCTGCGCGTTTTGTCTGTGCCAGCAAGAGGTCAAGAAGCTCGGCGCGGCTTAACTTTTTTAATTCCTGCGGTGTCAAATATTAATTCACCACCTTTTTCTATGCATATGCAGGATACACGTTTTTCTAATGCTCCTGCATCAGAGAACATTTCCACGCAACAAAAAATCTTCTGCGTTTTTTTCCGAAGGCCTGTTCTTCTTTTCTCTGTAGGCGATTCGAACAGCATAGTTCAATGTATTTTTCAAACGAAGCCGAAGAAAAACAGTGAACCTGTTGTCTTTTAAAAAGATTGCTCTGCGTTCGCAGTCGGCTTTGTTAGCTTCC
>JAQXSY010000039.1 GCA_029219205.1 Bacillota bacterium
CGGACTCGCCCTGCGTATTCTGACGTGCCGCAGGTCTTTGAGTCAAAGCGTCGTCCGAGTCAATGATACGCCGAACGGACTCGCCCTGCGTATTCTGACGTGCCGCAGGTCTTTGAGTCAAAGCGTCGTCCGAGCCGCCGATACGCCGAACGGATTCGCCCTGCGTATTCCGACGGGCCGCGGCGGTCTTTGCGGCGTTTGCGTCGGCTCTTGCGCGCTGAGCGTCGCTTCTGCGTCTGACCGCATTGTTGAAGCGCGCCGCCTGACGCTGTCTCTTGGCGAGCTTAATAAGCATAAGCGCGGAGGCAGCCGCGGCAAGAATAACCAGAATAACGATAACAACTGCGATCCAGCCGCCGGACGACGTCTCGCTTACCGAAACCTTTGAAACATAAATATCGAAATCTCCGTTTTCAACCGAGCCGTCGGCCGCCCTTGCCCAAATTTTAATAACGCTTACCGGGAAATCGACAGAAACCGGGAACACAAGCTCGGTCTCAATGCCGTTTTCGGTCTGTCCGATACCCTCGTAAACCGTACGGAGGCCGTTTTCACCGCTTCCCTCAAGCCTGAGCATTACGCTTATGACGCCGGTTTCGTCGGGCGCGGTCACGCGGAGCTTTATTCTGACATTTTCCGCCGAGCTTAAGTCAATCGGCTTTGAGAGAGAGGCTCCTATGCCCATATATTCCCACGGCGTGTAATAATAGCCGCGCGCATGGAGCGTTTTTTTGCCTTCCGTTTTGTCAAGCTCAATAAATTCGATGTTGTCGGTCGGGTAGAAGGAGAAGAGGGAGCGGGAAAAATCGTATATAACACGGATACTGCCGCTTGATTTAACGTCGTTTTTCGCAACCGTCTCAATCAGACGGCGTTTTATAAGCGCGGAGGCGTCGTAGGAGGGTACGGCGTCGTTCCATGAAGCTATCCCGATTATCGGAAGCGCAAAGTCCGCAATCTTCTGAGTCATTCCCAAATCGGAATCAATAAGCCGGAAAACGGTGTAGATCTCTTTCTTTTCGGTCGGCTGAAGCACATTTCCGGACGACGCGCCCCAGAGTCCGAATTTAAGGTCTCCCTCGCCTGAATGGTCGACATGGCGGTGGTAGATCATTGCTTCAATACCGTCGGTGAAGGCGGTTTTTATGTAAGCGTAGGCATACGCGGCCGCCTGAAGCGTCTCCGAACCGTTGCCGGAGCTTACGCCGAATTCTGAGACAAGCAGACTGCGCGCCGCTCCGTTATACGGGTATTTTGCGAGGTGGGAAAGGAGCACCTCGATGTTTTTCATGGTAACGTATGTCGAATTATCGCTGTTTGTTGCCTGTTCGTCGTTCCAGAAGGCGGCGTTTGAAAGGTCGGACGAATAGGGATTGACTGCGACGCGCCAGGGCGTGTCCCCGCCGGCGGTCATTTCGTCCGCGAACATTTCAATAAAATTTTTGGCGGGAATAAGTCCGGTTTTTGCGTAGGTTTCGGACGGAGAGTAGCTGTAACGGTTTGAAAGGGATATGTAAAGCCGGCTGTTTGAATAAACTCCGCGCAGAGCGCTGTCGGCGATGCGGAAAACGCGTACGTATTCGCTGACCCGTGTGCGCGCGTCGTCATAGCCGGACGAAAGCGTCGAGCTGTTGACCTCGTAGCCGATTATAAAGCTGCCGGCAAAGCCGTATTTACCGTCGTCGCGCGTGTAGCGTTCCGCAATGAAGCGCATGAAGCCGGATAGATACTCCATTCCGTCCTTGTCGTCCGCGTTGACGGCAAAGACCGAGGCGTTTTTGCCGGGGTCGCGCCAAAGCCCCTCCGGAGCCGCGCTGCCGGCGGTTTTGGAGGTAAGAATAAAATTCAGATATACGTTTATGCCCGCGCCGCTCAGAACCTTGATTTTGTGATCCAGCAGAGCAAGCCGTTCGTCGTTTAGATAATAGGTCCTGCCTTTAACCGAAAAGCTGCTGCTGCCGCTGTACGCCGCGTATTCGTTTACCGGAACGGTTATAACTGTGTTTGCGGCGCCGAGCGTCTGCGCGTCGGACATGAGCTGAATCTGAAGACCTTTTTTGGAAAAAGGCTCCGGATATGCGCGGCTGTTTGCGGCGCCTGCCTCAAGAGCGCCGATATAGCGCGTTTCGCCGATTTTGATATATTCGCCGGTGCCGAGACGAATCGCGGCGGCAAAACGGTTGAACACGCGCACGGAGCCGTTTTTGCCGACGTTCAGAGTATGGGAGTACGTCGGCTCGGGCTGAACCTCGGCAATGGGCGTAAGATCGGCGATCATGTCGTCGGTCATGTACGGCTCAAGCTCAAAAATGCAGAGCGTCGCGTCCTCAATGTCTGTCATATCGGAGGGCAGCGAGATTTTAATTGTGATTGTGTCAAGCCCGGCGCCGGCGGACACGTCGAGCGTGCCGGACTGAGAGGAAGCTCCCGCGCTAAACGCTGAGAAAAGCAGCGCGGCGGCGAAGACAAACAACACCGCAGCGGCAATCACGGTAGTTTTGCGGTTAAAAATCATAAAAAATCCTTTCCCGCCGGAAAACGCCGCTCCGGCGCGGATAAAATTGAATAATAGACAAACGAAAAAATTCGGCGCGCGGAGCCTTTGACCGGCGGCTTATTTAAAATAATCCTGCGCGGAAAGTAAAGAAAATCATAAGGTCACGGCGAAGGAAATCCCGCGCGGACGGACAGTCGGAGGAAAAAAATCACTTAATCTTTGCGCGCTCTCCGGGCAGACCTGCGGCGATATACGCGTTTGCAAGCGCAAGGCAGCCTTCGGCGTTCGGGTGACCTTCGTAGCGGGCCATGTTGTCGTTCGGCTTCGGCATACCGAGGATTTCGGAGGTGTCTACGCAGTATTCGCAGAGCGGCGCGAGCTTTGTTTTGATAAATTCGTTTATGCTGCGCCAGGTTATGCCCGATTCGTCGGTAAAGTCGAAGGGAGGAGGAGTCATGATTCCGACGGGCACATTTGCCTCGCGCAGGAGACTGACGGTTTTTTCGAGAGCGCTGTTTATCTTATCGCCGTCGCGTACCATAAAAACGTCGTTGACGCCGAGACAAACCGAGACAAAGCCGCCCATTTTTGCTTTTTCGAGCCATACGCCGTCGGTTGCGGCGTCGGTGGCGCGGGCAAAGCCGAGACCGAGGTTCCAGACGGCGCAGTCGGGACCGAGCGCGTCGCTGATTTTTGCAACCCAGTATTCGTACTTGTCAAAGTTTGTGCCGAGTCCCATTGTGATGCTGTCGCCGAGGAAGGTCAGTTTCATGCCGACTTTGCGCCTGCAGCCGATAAGGCTTGGCTGAGGGCAATTATAATCGCTGCACCATACGCCGTCTTTTTGGACAAGCGACGGGAACATCTTGTCGGGAGTAAAGGGGATGAGCTTGCCGCGAACGGTCCAGCGGAAAACGAGATAGTAGTTTTCCGGAACGTCGAGCATAAATTCGTCGGAGAACACATACTCGCCGGGAGCGGCGGAGCAGGATTCGTTCCCGTTAAAAAATACGGGAACGGGCTTGATATCCCATGAGGTGATGTCCTCGCCGTAAGGGCAGGTGCCGGCAAAGGCGGAAACTATGGTCGCTTCGGTGCCGAGCAGATTGGCGTAAGACTCGTTGCCTTCGGCGAAGGTGCTGTCAACCGCGTTGCACCAGGAAATGCGGTATGGAAAACGTCCGTGAGCGATCACGGGAACGAAAATTTCGGAGGTTATTGTCGTTTCTTCGGGGAAAAGAAGACGGTGGTTGTTGCACGTACCCACGTAGGTATTTGAAGGATAGTCGCGAAAATATTCCGAAAATTGTTTGATGTCAGCCATTTTTTTGCAGCGGCAAACGCACAGATGCGCCGCCGGGTCCTTTCTGTAATATGCTGCGGCGCAGCTGCGAACAAACGCGCCGTTTCACTCCCTTTAGTATAGCATAATAAGCCGACGATTGCAAGTGCCGCGCCGAATTTCACGTCTTTTCACCTTTCATCAGCATCTGCGAGCGCGCGAGCGCTTTTTCAAAGAAATCGCCGGTGTCAAAGGAGCCGCCGCCGTCGAATTCGTGCGTCCCGGGACGGTTGTCGTAGGTTCCCTCGGCGATTTTGACGATGTTCTGAGGAGAAATGATCCATTCAAAGCCGCAGTTTGTCCATTTTCCGTTTCGTCCCGAGAGGTAGTCGGACGCCTCCGCCTTTTCAAACAGCTCTTCAAAAGACATATTCAGCCGGTCGAGCTGCTTCTTTGCCGCAAGCAGCGCCTTTTTCCGCTTGTCGCTTACAAACTTAACGTCCGGCAGACTTTTGCAGATGCGGTTGAAGCTTTCCGCGGCGGCGCAGCCGAAAACAGATTCTCCTTTTTCTTTTTCTTTTTCTTTTCTTTCTTCTTCTTCTTTTCCTTCTTCTTGGCTGCGAACGCATGCGGACGCAAAAAAAGGGCTTTGTCCGTCAAAAACGCCGGAACCGATTTCCGAAGCGTCAAAATTATCGGACTTGTCGGACATCTCCTCCGCAAAGACGCCGTCCTCCGCTTTGCTTTCGCCGTCAAACACAGGCTCGCTGCCGTGCGGCGTAACGCCGTTTTCAAAAACCTGCTCTGCCGTGGTACGGGATGCGCCGCGCTTTTTTGCGTTTTCTCTGTTTTTTTCACAAACCTGACGGTACTTTATGCGGTCGCGGTCAATCTGATCGGCAAGCGCGTCGAAAATATAACGCTCGGGGCCGGGAAGCTGTGCCGCCGCGGACTCTTCGCTGTAAATAAGCAGCGCGCGGAAGAGCCGTCCGCATTCTTCGTCTGTCAGGCTCTGCATCGCCTTAAGATAGCTGTGGTAAGCGCAAAAATATGCTCTGGACATGTGATTCACCTCGTAAAAAGCTGTTTGAATATGATTTTACCACAGCCGTTTTTCGGCGTCGCCCCGAATTTTTCCCGGATTTTTCCCCTGCCTTCGGAAAAAATGTTTAAAGCGGTTGTTTCTATTGATTTTACTTTAAAAAAATGATAATATAAAAATGCGGAAAGGAATGGCGCGCGTTCCTCCGTAATCCTTGCAGAGAGGGGGATGTTTTTATTATGACAATTTCCGAAAAGGCGGTGGCGGTACTCTGACCGGTTCGTGCCCTTCGCAAACGTATAAAGGCTTGTGAGCGGTCGGCGGTTTTTGTACTGCATATCCGTTGCTTTCACGCGCTGCGCCTTCCCGAAAGGGAGGGCTTATGCGCTTTTTGCCTATTTCAAAATCAAACCGAAACGGAGAAAGCAATGTCATACAAAAACGCACAGGAGCTTCTTCCCGAGCCGCTTATGAAGCAGCTTTGGGAATACGCCGACGGCGAGCTTATTTATGTGCCGTCAAAAGAAAAAAAGACCCGATGGGGCGAAAAAAGCGGCGCCCGCCGGCTGTATGCCGAGCGAAACCGCGAGATAAACGAACAATACCGGAACGGCGGACTGACTGTCGGGGAGCTTGCCGGAAGGTACTGTCTGTCCGTCGATTCGATACGAAAGATTATTTCGTCGGACTGAATCGCCGTAAAACATAAAATCGTCTGCGTTATGACGGGCAAAGCGAGTCCGCGCGCATAGGGGACGATAAGCGTGCGCATCCCCGCCGCGCGAGTTTACAATCGGCAAATAAGAATAATTAAAGGAGAACGAATATGACGCGCATAATTTTCAGCTTTGACACCGAAGATTTTACCTGCGAGCACGCGGCGGACGGCATAAAGGACATGGCCGACCTGCTGACCGAAGAAGGACTGCGCGGATGCTTTTGCGTAACCGGCTACGTTGCAAAGCAGCTTGCGGCGTGGGGCAGGGAAGACGTAATCGCGGCGCTTTTGCGGCACGAGATTGATTTTCACACGCTGCGTCACACGATGCACCCCACCGTATGCGAATACACGGACACGGACGACTATTCATACGCGTACAGCCGCGTAATCCGGGAAGAGAGCGAAGGACTTGCGCTTGTCCGCGCGCTCAGCGGAGACAGAAACGTATACGCGGCGGTGCCTCCCGGCGAGGGCAAGAGCTACGCCGCCATGTACGCATACGCGGATCTCGGAGTGCCGATGTACTGCGACACCTACGCGGACACGCCCGACGGAGCGGGCGCATTTTTCTGCAACGCTCTGCATCTGTCTTACTATACGTCGCTTGAGGCGGTGCACGGAAGCGGAGCCGCATTAAACGACGCTTTTTACGAAAAGCTTGCGGCGCGCCGTTACGCCGTTCTCTATAATCATCCGAACATGCTGACGCATACCGAATTTTGGGATTCAGTAAACTTCAAAGGCCGCAATCTGTATCCCGACGGACTCTGGCGGGAAGCGCCGAGAAGAAGCGACGAAGACCGAAAAGCCATGCTTGAAACCGCGCGAAAGGTCATACGCCGTCTAAAAAGCGACGGAAGGTTTGAATTTACGACCTACGCCGAGGTTGCTTTTGAGCGCTGTACCGGAACAAGAGCGGTGCGTCCGGACGACATACCTGCGATACGCGCTTCGCTTATGCGTGAATTTGCGCCGCAGACACAGCCGGTATCGCTTTCGGTGTCGGACGTGTTCCTTTGCGCGGCGGATTTTCTGAAAGGCGCAAAAATTCATCTGTGCGGCAGAGTGTACGGCTTCCTTGAGGAGCCGAAAGGCATAACGGAGCCCTGCGAGGTGCCGGCGGAAGCGGTGCGGGAAGCCGTACGGAAGCTGGATCTGACCTCGTTTTTGCCTTTGTCGGTTGAGGTTCGGGATATTTACGGAGAGGCGGTCAGCCTCGGCGCGGCGGATTTTCTGTTTGCAATGCTGGGAGTGCTCTGCGGAGAAAGCAAGGTTGCGCTGACGCCGCGTCCGCAGAATATTTCGCTTGAAAATTTCCCGAAGCTTGCAAATCCGCCGATAAGAAACTGGGGCGTGCGCGATCCGGACTCTTCCGCCGCGGCGCTCATAAGGCGTCTTCCGCTTCAGGCCTGGACGCTGAGGCTGTAATTGATCAATTCAATATTTTTGCGGTTATTATCGTTTTATCAGATTTTCAGGTGCTTTTTCTTCTTTTTGTTCTTTTATTTTATCGAACTCGCCTTATTGTATGTGATATCGACCGGTCTGCGCAAAGTATAAGCCGAAAGGAAAGAAAATACATTAACGCATTTGACGAGAATTTTTCCCACACCGGTTGAAACCATGTAACGCAAAAGGCGAAAAAAACTCTCAAAAAGCGTTATTGATCACAGAGCGTGTTTTTGATAAGATATAGACAGCGGTACCGTATTTTTCACAATGGAGTATTACAATGAAACTATATTTTTCTGAAAATCTGAAAAAGCTCCGCCGTAAAGCGGATATCACCCAGGATAAACTGGCAGAATTCATCGGCATATCTCCTCAGACCGTCAGTAAATGGGAGCGTGCCGAAACCTATCCCGACATCGAAACCCTTCCCATTCTTTCCGGTTATTTTGGCGTTACCATTGATGAACTTCTGGGAAACGACCGAATGCGGACGGAAGCGGAAATTGACCGGCTGATTGAAAATATAAAGATAACCGGTCTGCGGGATGAATCCGGTGCGCTGGAGCTTGCCCGGGAAGGCTATCGAAAATATCCGTATTCTTACAAAATGCTGGACGCATACAGCAGTGCGCTGAGTCTGTATTGTCCCGGCAAAGAAGCATGGGAAAATGAATACAAAGCAGAGGTCCGGCGGATTGCCAAGCTGGTTCTGGAGGAATGCACAGACGATAACCTCCGCTACAGCGCGTTGGAAAAAATGTGTTCCACCTGCAGCGACAGAGAGGAATACCGTCAGCTGTGCGAAAGAATTCCTGACGGCTTCAATTTTACCCGGGAGCTGTGGTTGGAGGATTACTACAAAATCAATACGGCGGAAGGACTCCGTCTGCGGCAGAAAAACACCATGGAGCTGATGTGGTGGTTTTTATCTCACGTGGAAACCCTGTGCGGAAGAAGAACGGATGCGGAACAGGATTCGCCAAAAGCAGACACAGATACATGGATTGCCGCCTGTGAGATGCAAATAGCCGTATATAAAGGGATCTTCTGTGATGGTGACTATATTGAATTCAGCTGGAACATGGCATGGGTCAACTATCATCTGGCGGAGGCATGGATAGAAAAAGGGGAATATGATAAAGTATTTGACTGTCTCGAGCAGGTTGCGGAATACACCGCTATGCATGAAGCGCTGCCTTCCTTCGCCACACATACCTCCTATCTGG
>JAQXSY010000040.1 GCA_029219205.1 Bacillota bacterium
TAATTATTATTTACATATTATTTACTATTTTTGTTATAACAGATTAAATAAAAATGATATTATTAGAAAAAATCTATTGCCTCGAAAGGATCATAAAACATGAAATTTTCCGAGATAGCCTACAAGCGGCCCGACACCGACAGTATTATGAAGCAATATGACAGTTTCTCCGAGCAAATATCGTCTGCAACAAAGGCGAGCACGATTTTCAATATTGTCAGCGAGCATGAAAAAATATCCTCCGAATACGAAACAATGAACGCAATTGCATATATCCGCCACACTCTCAACACAAATGACAATTTTTATACAAAGGAAAAAGCTTTTTATGATGAAGTTGAACCGTTGCTTCAAGAAAAAAAGCACACATTTATGCTTGCGTTAAATTCGTCTCCGTTCCGGGCAGATCTTGAAAACCGTTACGGCAAGCTCATTTTTAAAAACATTGATTTGTCGCTCAAAACATTCTCGCCGGAAATAATTCCGGATCTCCAGGAAGAAAATCGTTTGACATCCGAATATCAAAAGCTAATCGCATCAGCTCAGATTCCGTTCAATGGACAGACTCTGACAATTTCACAGCTGGCGGCATATAAACAGGATCCAGACAGAAATGTCAGAATGTGTGCATACACTGCTGAAGGAAATTTTTACATGTCTCACGCCGGCAAGCTTGATGATATTTTCGACAAACTTGTAAAATGCCGTACAAATATGGCAAAAAAACTTGGCTTCTCCTCTTATACGGAGCTTGCATACCTTATCCGGCTTCGTAACTGTTATAATTCCGAAATGGTCAAAATTTTCCGCGAGCAGATTGTAAATGAAATCGTGCCTATTGTCGTATCACTGAAAAAGAAACAGTCCGAGCGCATCGGAATACCCGACATGAAGCTCTACGACGATCCGTTCTCCTTTAAAGAAGGCAATCCGCATCCGGTCGGTACCGCCGACGATATTCTTGCCGCCGGAAAGCGTATGTACAGTGAAATGTCTCCCGAGACAAAGGAATTCATTGAATTAATGTATGATAAAGAACTGCTTGACGTTATTTCCAGAAAAGGAAAAGCCGTCGGCGGATACTGTATTGAAATACCTTCCTTCGGATACCCGTTTATTTTCTCGAACTTCAACGGAACCTCCGGTGATGTTGAAGTACTTACTCACGAAGCCGGACATGCTTACGCCGCTTACCGTGCAAATTCAATCGAGCTCCTTGAAAATCGGTCGCCCACAATGGAATCCTGCGAAACTCATTCAATGTCCATGGAATTTATGGCATGGCGCTGGCTTGATCTGTTCTACGGAAACGATACCGACAGAGCGAAATATATGCATCTCGAAAAATCACTTGTTTTTCTTCCGTACGGCTGTATGGTTGACCATTTCCAACACATTGTTTACGACAATCCCGATTTAACTCCTTCTCAGCGCCATGAAGAATGGAAGAAACTTGAGAAAATATACCGTCCGTATATCGACGCAGAGGGCATCCCATTTTACGGAGAAGGCAGAACCTGGCAGCGGCAGCTTCACATTTACCAGCATCCTTTCTATTATATTGATTACTGCCTTGCTCAAACCGTTGCACTTAATTTCTGGGCGCTGACGCAAAAAGATTTTGACGACGCATGGAAACGCTATAACGCTTTTGTCTGCGAAGGCGGTAAGCTTACATTTACCGAGCTTTGTGAAGTTGCGGGCGTTGCGTCTCCTTTTGTACCTGGAAGTATAAAAGCGACCGCTGAAACGGCGCGGACGTGGCTTGAGTCCAACGCCAAATAAATTTCTGTTCAGTAAAGACAAAAAAACTTGGGGCATCATCCTTTCGGATGATGCCCCAAAAACGTTTTGCATTTTTTATATCTTCTTATCAGACGGAAATTAATACATTCCGCCCATGCCGCCGCCCATACCGGGATTTGCAGGAGCCGCTGCGGGAGCCTCTTCCTTAATGTCAGAAACGACTGCTTCTGTTGTAAGAACGATTGAAGCTATCGAAGCTGCATTCTGAAGAGCGGAACGTGTAACCTTTGCAGGGTCAACGATTCCGGTTTCAACCATATCAACATATTCTTCCTTGTATGCGTCAAATCCATAGCCGATCTTGCCGCTTGTTACGATTGTATTAACAATAACAGAGCCTTCGTAACCTGCATTTTCAGCGATCTGACGTACAGGAGCTTCAAGTGCGTTAACAACGATCTTAACGCCGGTCTTTTCGTCTCCGTCGCATTCGTCAAGAAGCTTCTTAACGTCGCTCTGGATGTTGAGAAGTGCAACGCCGCCGCCTGCAACAATGCCTTCCTCAACTGCAGCCTTAGTTGCGTTGAGAGCGTCTTCGATGCGGAGCTTCTTATCCTTCATTTCGGTTTCTGTTGCAGCACCAACTTTAATTACAGCAACGCCGCCGGACAGCTTTGCAAGTCTTTCCTGAAGCTTTTCACGGTCAAAATCGGAGGTTGTGGACTCGATGCTACCTCTGATCTGAGCAATACGTCCCTTGATATCGTCCGGATCGCCTTCTCCGCCGACGATAATTGTGTTTTCCTTGTTGATCTTAACCTGTCTTGCGCGGCCGAGCTGTTCAATAGTAGCTTCCTTAAGCTCAAGACCGATTTCCTCGGAAATTACAGTACCGCCTGTAAGGATTGCGATATCTCTGAGCATATCCTTGCGCCTGTCGCCAAATCCGGGCGCCTTAACGGCTACGCATACGAAAGTGCCTTTAAGCTTGTTAAGGATAAGAGTTGTAAGAGCTTCTCCCTCAACGTCCTCGGCGATAATAACGAGCTTTTTGCCGCTCTGAACGATCTGTTCAAGAAGAGGAAGGATCTCCTGAATGTTGGAAATCTTCTTGTCGGTGATGAGGATGTAAGCGTCGTCGATAACAGCTTCCATCTTCTCCGTGTCGGTTACCATATAAGGAGAAATGTAACCGCGGTCAAACTGCATACCTTCAACAACTTCGCAGTAGGTGTCTGCAGACTTGGATTCCTCAACGGTAATAACGCCGTCAGCTGTAACCTTCTGCATAGCATCCGAAATAAGTGTACCGATAACTTCGTCGCCGGAAGAAACTGTGCCGACGCGGCGGATATCGTCTGCGCCGTTAACCTTCTTGGAAATCTCGCCAAGTCTCGAAACTGCTTTATCAACAGCCTTCTGTATACCGCGGCGGATAACCATCGGATTTGCTCCGGCTGTAACATTCTTCATGCCTTCGCGAATCATTGCCTGAGCAAGAAGAGTTGCGGTTGTTGTTCCGTCGCCGGCAGCATCGTTTGTCTTAACGGATACTTCTCTTACGAGCTGAGCGCCCATGTTTTCTTCGGGATCCTCAAGCTCGATCTCCTTTGCGATGGTAACACCGTCATTTACTATCATCGGAGCGCCGTATTTCTTGTCAAGGACAACGTTTCTGCCCTTCGGTCCAAGTGTAATTTTAACTGTGTCTGCAAGCTTGTCAACGCCTCTGAGAAGAGCGTTTCTTGCTTCAATTCCGTAGCTTATATTCTTAGCCATTATAAAATTCCTCCTAAAATCAATTATTCAACAATCGCGAGAATGTCGCTCTGACGAACTATTGTATATTCAACGCCGTCACATTTAACTTCGGTTCCGGAATATTTGCTTGTGATAACCTTGTCTCCGGGTTTAACTGTCATAACAACTTCCTTGCCGTCAACAACTCCACCGGGGCCAACTGCGATTATTTCTGCAACCTGAGGCTTTTCCTTTGCGGAACCTGCGAGGATAATACCGCTTTTTGTTGTTTCTTCAGCTTCGACCATTTTTATAACAACACGGTCTGCTAATGGTTTAATGTTCATAATTGATCCTCCATTTTTATTTTACAATTTTTTACTGATGTTAGCACTCAATATATTAGAGTGCCAACCGAACAGTTTCATTATAGTCTCTGTCAAGTAAAAAATCAAGTACTTTTATGTTTATTTACATATATTTAACAATTTCACAATATCACTTACAAACTTAGAGTGCTAAAAACGGAGATCCCTTTTAAAGAGATCTCCGTTTTTATGCTATCTTTAAAAAATTAAGAATTATCCTTTGATTTTTCTTCTTTTTCGGTGTCTTCTTCGTCTTCAATTTTATCGGGAAGCTTTGAAATCAAAGCCCATTCAACTCGATGATCCGCTATTGACTCAACCTTAACATGAAGAAACGGCACGTCAAGCTCAGGCGTTTCGCCGTCGCCGGGGATAACCGTGAATTTGCTGAATATAAGCCCGCTCAGCGTGTCATATTCATCGTCTTCTTCTTCAAAATTAACGTCAAGCTCTTTTTCAATTCTTTCAAGCTCAACCGAGCCTGCGACTCTCCACAAATTGTCGGAAAGTTTGATAAAATCGCTTTCTTCCGCAACATCGGACTCATCGTAAATATTTCCGACGATTTCTTCGATAAGGTCTTCCATAGTAACAATTCCGGACGTTCCGCCGTATTCGTCAAGGACAACAGCAAGATGAATCTTATTCTTCTGCATATCCCTGAACAGAACGTCTGCTCTGACATTTTCCGGAACAAGATACGGTTCATAAAGCAGATCTTTAAGCGGCAGAGGCTCCGGACTTTGCAGGTTAAGCAAAAATTTTCTTGTACTAAGTATACCAATAATATTATCGATATCTTCATCGTAAACCGGAAAGCGAGAGAACCCGGATTCGTTTATTGTCTGAACAATAAAATCGGTTTCGTCTCCGATCCAGAAAGCGGTCATTTCAGTCCTGTGCGTCATAACGTCGGCTGCGGTTATATTATTGAATTCAAAGATATTTTCGATCATTTCTTTTTCGTTTGATTCAATAGTTCCCTTTTCCTCTCCCGCGTCAACCATAAGCCGGATTTCCTCTTCAGTAACTTTTTCGTTATCTTCATCCGGATCAATATGAAAAAGACGCAGCATACCGTTTGTTGAAACGGAAAGGAGCCAGATAACCGGCTTCATTACAAAAGCAACAGCCCGTATTATACCGCAAGCCGCTCTCGCAACTTCATCAGGCTTTTTCATTGCGATACGCTTTGGGACAAGTTCTCCGAGCACAAGTGTGAAGTATGAAAGAATTAT